>CAZGKH010000321.1:0-5180 GCA_964525665.1 uncultured Anaerolineae bacterium
CGTAGAGGTGCCGGACGTTCCTTACACCTACAGCATGAAGAAGGTCGAGAGCGCCGTCACTAACATCGTCAATGGCAGGCCGGTGCTTAACAGGGACGCTTTGGTCAACCCAGAATCGCTGGATTACTACGAAAGGATCCTCCCTGAGCTACAGGGTTAGTTATGGAACAGGTCCTTGGCATCCAAAGGGCGAGGCCATCGTCATTGTGCTTCGCCCTCTTTTGTTCGCGGACAATGACTTCTATCTGATTTTCGCGATTTTGACAAGTTTGTCGTTATGAGGTATCATTGAAACAGGAGTGGGGATGGTTTCAGATAGGGTTAACATCAAAGGCACAAAAGATGGTCTGCTAGTGACCCTGGATAAAGGGGAGCTGGCGAGTCTCTTGGCTGAACTCGATCAACGACTGAGCGGCACGGCCTCATTCTTCAAGGGAGCATGGGTGGCCTTAGCGGTCGGGCAGCGGGAACTGTCCATCGAGGAGATACGACACATCAAGGCTCTACTAGCCCAGAGTGAGGTCATACTGGGGACAGTGATTAGCGAAGCACCGGTCACCAGAGCCGCTGCCCGCCATCTGGGCTTGGAGACGAAGCGCAGCCCCCGTCTCCCCCCCCGGCCAGATTGGAGAACCGAAGAGGAGTTCAGCGAAGGGACCTTGATTCGCTGTACCTTGCGCTCAGGGCAGGACATCCGGCATCCCGGTCACGTGGTAGTCATCGGCGATGTGAACGCCGGCGCTGTAGTCATTGCGGGAGGCGATGTAGTCATCTGGGGTAGTCTCAGGGGCACGGTTCACGCCGGCGCCATAGGAGACAATCAGGCCATCGTATGTGCCCTGGATATGGCTCCCACCCAACTGCGCATTGGCGAACACATCGCCCGCCCCCCGGAAGATATAAAACGGCGCAGAAATGCACCGGAGAAGGCCTTCGTGCAGGAGGGTAGGATCATCGTTGAGGTATGGAAGTTTAGCCAGTAAGGCAATTGCTTTCTCCCTTCTAGCATTCAGGAGATTATTGGACACTGGCGTTTTTGGCTCGTAGTGACGACTTCAGTCGTTGGCGGCGGGGTAAAAGCCACTGAAGTGGCGACTACGAACCCGCATCTTGGGGGCAATCGAGCAGATTACACAAGATATGGTAGGGTAAAAATTCGCCAGACTCCAGGAGATGAGATTATGGCAATCAAGCATAAGAATCCGCGAGTTGAATCCGAGCTTCTTTTCCAGTCAGGCCCTCGTGAACGGTCAGCTTATGAGACAGGACAAGCACCTGGGCGATTCCCACGACAGTCAATGCGTAACAGATTCACAGATCGCACTACACGGGTTGTTACTATCACCTCCGGCAAGGGAGGAGTGGGCAAAACCACTACCACTGCTAATCTGAGCGTCGCCCTGGCCCTATTAGGAAATCGGTTGGTGGCAGTTGACGCTGACATCGGGCTACGGAATCTGGATGTGGTGATGGGCCTTGAGAACCGCATCGTGTATGACATTGTAGATGTCGCCGATGGGCATTGTCGTCTGCGCCAAGCCTTGATCAGGGACAAGCGTGTCGCCGAACTCTATCTCTTGCCTGCGGCCCAGACTGGCGATAAAACCGCCGTCAGTCCCGAGGACATGATCCAGGTATGCGAGCGGATGCGTGGCGATTTTGACTTCATTCTGATAGATTCACCTGCTGGGATCGAACAGGGCTTTTACAACGCTATTGCGCCAGCCGATGAGGTGATTATCGTCACCACTCCTGAGGTTGCGGCCGTCCGCGACGCCGACCGCATCATCGGTCTGATCGAAGCAGAGGAGAAGGGGCCAGCCAGTTTAATCATCAACCGCATAAAGCCAGAGATGGTGCGCTACGGTAATATGCTGACCACAACTGACGTCACTGACATCTTGGCCATTGACTTGATAGGAATTGTTCCGGACGACGAGGCCATCATTGTCTCCACCAACAAGGGGGTGCCCATCGTTCTGGATGACAAGGTCCCGGCTGGCCTGGCTTTCCGCAACATTGCTCGACGCCTGCTGGGCGAAGATGTACCATTCCTGGACATCAGGGAGATGCCCAATGTCTTTGAACGCTTCGTTCGATTCATTCGCCAAGGATAGGGGGTAATCATGGGAATTCTAGACCGGCTATTTGGGTCACGCCAGCCCTCCAGTGGGGAGATCGCCAAGGAGCGTCTGCAATTGGTGCTAGCCTACGACCGGGTCAAGATCTCTCCGGAGCTTTTGGACACTCTTAAGGACGAGCTCATCACTGTCATATCCAAGCATGTTGAGATAGACCGCGAGGAGGTGGAAATTACCTTCTCTCGTGGTAAGAGGCGCAGCCGGCTGATAGCCGATATCCCCCTCCTTGGCGCTCGCCAGCAGAGAAGATAGGCAAACACCAAACCTCCTACTCGCAGGATTCTGATGATAGATGGACCGCAAGATATGGCGTAACTTCGATTTTGTGCTGCTGGCTGCCACTGTGCTGTTGATCGCCTTTGGCGTAGCCATGATTTACAGCGCCACCCTGGAAACGACGGACCTAAAAGACCTACCTCTCAGACAGGCTGTCTGGGCCCTGGTAGGCCTGGCCTTGATGCTATTGGTGGCCGCCATTGATTATCGCTTCCTTGAGAACCTGCAGAAGCCCCTTTATGCCCTGACAATTGCCTCTCTGCTCCTGGTTCTGTTAGTGGGACAGGTAAGCTATGGAGCGCAACGCTGGATATCAGGCTCTTCTTTTCAGCCCTCGGAGCTGGCAAAGGTGCTGATCATCGTCACCTTGGCTCAATTCCTGGCTCGGCACCAGAAAGAGATAGGGCGTTTCCGTCATATTCTGATCTCCATAGTCTACGTGGCCCTGCCTATGGGCCTGGTATATCTGCAGCCGCACTTGGGGACGGTGATTGTCTTGGCGGTTGTCTGGCTGGCCATGGTCTTGCTAGCCGGAATGCGCCTGCTGCATCTAGGCCTTTTCGGCCTTGTTGGGCTTCTATCCATGCCGTTCGTATGGGTCTCACTCGAAGATTACATGCAGCAGAGACTTCTCCTTTTCTTGAACCCGGGCCGGGACCCGGCGGCCAGGTATAATATTAATCAGGCCCTAATCAGCATCGGCTCCGGTGGTTTGTTGGGAAAAGGGTATGCCAGCGGCAGCCAGAGCCAATTGCATTTTCTGAGGGTGCGGCACACCGATTTCATTTTCTCCGTCATCGGTGAGGAGATGGGCTTTGTGGGTACGTTAGTCCTGTTCATCCTCATCGCTGTTGTCCTGTGGCGGATTCTCAGAGCGGCTAGTCTTGCCCGTGACAGTTTTGGCCGCCTGATTGCCTGTGGTGTAGCTACTTTGATCTTCTTCCAAAGCTCTGTCAACATCGGCATGAACCTGGGCCTGCTGCCTGTGATAGGCATCCCCCTGCCCTTCATCAGCTCCGGCGGTAGTTCTCTGATCACCCTACTCATAGCCGAGGGCCTGGTGCAGAGCGTGGTGATGCGCCATAAGAAAATAGGTTTCTAGGGCTGGGGCTATTCCATCACCGAGATTTTCTCCCAACTGCTCAGTTCAGGCCCCAAGTGCCAGACATCGCCATCAAGCGCGCGCAGATAGGTGGAGTTGTATTTGAACAGCGTGGTGATCTGCATGATTGTGCTGAAGCCCATCTCTTCGTCAACGGCCCAGCCCAGCCGGTCACGCACGTTGGGATGTTCGCGCCAAACCAGGCCGAAGCCGCGCACCGGCTGATAGAGCCCGGCGGGCGGAATGATCGCCGGGTCGTGATCAGGTTCACCTTCGTCCCATTCGTCGGTGAACCTTTCCCATTTGGGGCTGTGTTGGTCATCGTCGTACAAGACGAAAATGGATGCCGCCTCTCCGGCCCAGATGGTGTCTTCAACCCAGATCATTACGCCGCGTTCAAAGTGCTGCTCAGCGGCGTTGCTGCCGACTGGAGGTGATGCACACACATCCGGGGCAGGCGAGAAGAACCACGCAGCGGGGCAACGCAATCTGACGGCCAGATGCGCGTCAGCGCCACGTTCTGCTCCGTCGTACACATAGAGGTAGAATTGGCTCAAGTTGCGTTCGCCAGAGGGAATCTGGTAAGTATAGCCCCCGCTGGGGGCTACCTCCCAACCATATTGCGGGAGTTGTCCGCTTGGGGTGATATGGTACAGAATGGCTGCGGTGCCCCCTGAGCTATCCCATTCTAACACAATGGTCTCGCCGGGGTCAGCTTCCTCTACATTGGCGCGGAAGTAGTAGATGATGGGAGCAACGTCTGCCTCCTCCGTTGCCGTGGGCTGGGGTGTCGAGGTATTGGTTGGCGCGGGTGATGGGGTCAGCGTTGGGGATGGCGAAGGCGTCAGCGATGGGGTTGGCGTTGGAGAAGAGGTTGGCGTTGGAGATGGAGAAGGCGCCGGTGACGGAGCGCCAGCCGTTGGCGTGGGAGAGGGCGTCGGCAGGCCGCTAACCTCGATTCTCAGACTTGACCCACCCTCGACTGAGATAGTGTAAGATCCTGGCAGGGCATCCTCGGGGACAGTCAGCTTGGTAGCGCACACGTTGGCGTAGCAGGTGATGGAACCTGCTGGCTCACTGTCGAAGAAAAGCTGGAAGTCTCTGGCTGACTCAAGCCAGAATTCGCCACACTCGTTATCCCAGTACAGATGGCCGCCCACGCCCAGGATTTCGACCTCGTCTCCAGGGGCCGCCTGATCAGGTTGGACTTCACGCAGTTCGGGCCAGACGAGTTCAGCTTCCTCGATGGGGAATGCGTTTGGGCCAGAACAAGTGTATGGCTCGATCTCAAGCTCTATGCCTCGTTGCTCACAATAGGCCTGGACCTGCTCAATCACATCGTCCGGCGGTAGGGCCACATTCGGCGCTCGCTGTGCCGACCAGAAAACCTGCTCTCCACTTGGCAATTGATCCAATTGGCTTTCCAGGGCTTCAATCCCCCGAACACGCACCTCTGGCGCCGCGATTTCATCGAATGTTTTGATGCGATTCGTGCCAACAACCAAGGCGAAGTACCAATCTTCCCCCTCCCGCCAGCTGTACAGCTCATATCCTTTCATAGAATGTGTGACGGTCACCGTCGTCACCTGGCTCAGGGTAGGGCCGCTACGCAGCGTATGCCACTGCCCCGCCTGGTACACGCTGAGACCTCGATCCGTGCC
>CAZGKH010000322.1:0-5173 GCA_964525665.1 uncultured Anaerolineae bacterium
GACCTTCGCCCAACAAGAGACCTTCGCCCAACAAGAGACCTTCGCCCAACAAGAGCCTGGTGGACTTCAACCGCGCCGGCGTGCCCCTCATGGAGATCGTCAGTCGGCCCGACATCCGTACCCCTGAGGAAGCCCGCCAGTATTTGACAAAGCTACGCACTGTTCTGAGATACCTGGGTGTGAACTCAGGCAACATGGAAGAGGGCGCCATGCGCTGCGAGGCCAACGTCTCCCTGCGCCAAAAAGGCGAGAGAGAGCTTGGCACCAAAGTGGAGGTCAAGAACCTCAACAGTTTTCACTCAGTGAAGCTGGCCCTGGAGTATGAGATCGAACGGCAAGCCGACATCCTGGAAAAAGGAGGGCGCATCGAGCAGGTGACGATGGGTTGGGATGAGGCCAGGGGGGTGACGGTGGTACAGCGCAGCAAGGAACATGCCCATGACTACCGCTATTTTCCAGAGCCGGACCTGCCTCCCCTCATCCTCAGCCGGGAGTGGGTGGCGGGAATCAGAGCCAGGTTGCCCGAACTGCCCGACGCCAAGCAGGGCCGCTTCATGGAGCAGCATGGGCTATCACGCTACGACGCCGAGGTGCTGACGGCGGAGAGGCCGGTGGCCGACTACTTTGAAGCCTGTGTCCAAGCCCTCCCCCCCAACTTGGGGGGGAAAGAGGGGGGCGCCAAAACTGTGGCAAACTGGATCACCGGTGAGCTCTTCCGCTTGCTCAAGGCCGCAGACATAGGAATCGAGACGATCAAGATCACTCCCGATGCGTTGGGAGAGTTACTTACCCTGGTGGAGCGCGATACCATCAACATCAGCATTGCCAAAGATGTTTTCGCCGAGATGTTCAAGACCGGCCGCACTGCCTCCCAGATCGTCAAAGAGAAGGGCCTGGTCCAGATCAGCGATGCCGAGGAACTCTCGCGCATCGTTGAGCAGGTTATAGCGGAAAACCCTGGTCCGGTGGAGGAGTACCTGGCGGGCAAAGAGACGGTGCTGCGCTTCCTCGTCGGTCAGGTGATGAAGGCCACCCGCGGCAAGGCCAATCCTCACCTGGCTAACAAACTGTTTGAGGAGAAGTTGGGCCGGGCTTGACTTTCGAGGCTCTTTGTGTACAATTGATTAGCAAATTCGGAGGAACAAGGGCGTTCTCAGTGAATCTGTGACAAGCGCCCCAGGGCGCTTTTTGTTTCTCCTAAAATATAACCGAGGAGGTTGAGTAAGAATGCAAGAAAATCCTGTTAGTGAAAACCCCTATGAGATAGCGCAAAGGCAGTTCGACAATGCGGCCAAGTATCTCGATCTGAAAGCGGGCATCAAGGCCAAGCTGCGGCTCCCTAAGCGGGAGTTGAGCGTCCATTTCCCGGTGAAAATGGACGATGGCAGCATCCAGATGTTCACTGGCCACCGTGTGCAGCATAGCCTGGCTCGCGGTCCAGCCAAGGGAGGCATCCGCTACCATCCTGATGTGACTTTGGACGAAGTGCGCGCGCTGGCTATGTGGATGACCTGGAAGTGCGCCGTGGTGGGTATTCCCTACGGCGGCGCTAAGGGCGGCGTGGTCTGCAATCCCAAGGTGATGTCAGAGCGGGAACTGGAACGCCTGACCCGGCGCTACACCAGCGAGATCGTCATGTTCATCGGCCCTGAGTCCGACATCCCTGCTCCCGACGTGAACACCGATGCCCAAACCATGGCCTGGATCATGGATACCTACAGCATGACCAAGGGCTATTCGGTGCCGGCTGTGGTCACCGGCAAACCTGTCGAGATCGGAGGGAGCCTGGGCCGTCGGGAGGCCACTGGGCGTGGAGTGATGTTCACCACTCGCGATGCCCTCAAGCACCTGGGTATGCCCATTGAGGGAGCAAGGGTGGCTGTGCAGGGCTTCGGTAACGTGGGTGGCATTGGGGCCCAGCTTTTGCAGGAATTGGGCTGCACCATCATCGCTGTCAGCGACTCGCGAGGGGGCATCTACAATCCCAAAGGATTGGACATAGGGGATGTGATACGCCACAAGGCAGAGACTGGCATCGTAGCCGGCTATCCTGGCACCGATAGGATCACGAATAAGGAGCTGCTGGGGCTGGATTGTGAGGTTCTCGTGCCGGCTGCTCTGGAGAACGAGATCACCGAGGAGAATGCGGGCCGCATCAAGGCCCGTGTCATCTCCGAGGGAGCCAACGGCCCCACCACACCGGAGGCCGATGCTATCCTGCTCGACAAAGGGGTTTTTGTCGTCCCGGACATCCTGGCCAATGCCGGTGGGGTCACGGTGTCCTACTTCGAATGGGTACAGGGCTTGCAGTCTTTCTTCTGGAGCGAAGACGAGGTCAACGCAAACTTGGAGAAAATCATGGCCAGGGCTTTCGATGATGTGCTGGCCATCTCCCAAAGTCGAAAGGTTGACATGCGCATCGCGGCCTACATCCTGGCCATTGACCGCGTGTCCACTGCTACCCTGTTGCGGGGCATCTACCCGTAAGAGCCAAGGAGGCGATCAAAGATGATGACCAATGACAACGATGTAATGGATGCCCCGACCCCCTCGCCGGAGCCACACAGCGTGGAGGAAGACATCTACGAAGCTTGCTCGTATCCAGCGGAAGCGCTGTTCAATAGCGGGATCAATCCCTGCCACATGGCGTTGCGCCAGTTTGACGAGGCAACAGAACATCTGGATTTGAAAAGGGGGCTGATTGACTTTCTGCAGCACCCCAAGCGAGCCTTGATCGTCACCTTCCCGGTGAGGATGGACGATGAGTCAGTGCAGATGTTCACCGGCTACCGGGTGCATCATAACGCGGTGATGGGGCCAAGTAAGGGGGGGGTACGCTATCACCCCGACATCACCCTGGATGAAATGCGCGCCCTGGCCATGTGGAATACGTGGAAATGCGCCGTGGTGAATGTCCCCTTTGGTGGCGCGCAGGGAGGTGTGGCTTGCGATCCGGCGATGCTGTCGCAGAGCGAGCTGGAGCGCGTGACACGGCGTTACATCAGCGACATCTCGCTGCTGGTGGGGCCGGAGAGCGACATCCCCGACCCTGATCTGAACACAGGCCCGCAGATCATGGCCTGGGCCATGGACACTTACAGTATGAATAAGGGCCACTCAGTGTCGGCTGTTGTCACAGGCAAGCCCCTGGAGATCGGGGGCACCCTGGGCCAAGCCGGAGCCATCGGGCGGGGTCTGATGTACGTTCTCCGGGAGACTTTTGAGCGGCTGGGCAAAAAGCTGGAGGGCGCCACCGTTGCAGTGCAGGGCTTCGGCCGGGTGGGTTCCAATGCGGCTCTCTATCTTCAGGAGGCCGGTTGCCGTATCGTGGCTGCCAGCGATCTGCACGGCGGGGTCTATGATCCCAACGGCTTCGACGCCGTGGACGCCGTTCGGCATGCAGCCCAGAAAGGCACAGTAGCTGGCCTGGAGGGGACGGAGCCTATCACAGAACTAGCCCTCTTGAGCCTGGACTGTGACATACTGGTACCGGCTGCTCTGGGCAACCAGATTCGAGCCGATAACGCCGAGCGGATCCGGGTCAAGTGCATCGCCGAGGGAGGGCCGGGCATTATCACCCCCAGCGCCGATGTCATTTTGGCTGACAAAGGAGTCTGCGTCCTCCCCGACATTCTGGCCAGCGCCGGGGGGATGATAATGTCCTACTTCGAATGGGTGCAAGATGTGCAGTCCTTCTTCTGGAGCGAGGAGCAGATCAACGCCAGGCTGCGAGACACCATGACGCGTAGTTTCCAGCAGGTGTGGGATATCGCCCAGGAGCGCGGACTCCCCATGCGCACAGCGGCCTACGTTCTGGCTGTCGGACGGGTAGCCAAAGCAACGCTGCTGCGGGGCATCTGGCCGTAAAGCATGAAACGTAAAACGTAAATACCCAGCGGTGAGCCCCTTACGGTTCACGTTTTACGAACCCTTGCCGTTTGAGCTGAGTAGACAAAGAGCAACCATGACTCCCATCACTCTTCAACTTACCGACATGGCCCACGGCGGCGATGCCCTGGGGCGACACGAGGGCAAGGTGATCTTCGTGCCCTACGCCATGCCGGGCGAAGTGGCCCTGGTGGAGATCGTCGAGGACAAGGGACGCTACGCGCGAGGGCGGCTGGTCGAAATGCTCGCGCCCTCGCCTCAGCGGGTTGATCCCCCATGTCCCCACTTCGGCTCTGGGAAGTGCGGTGGATGCCAGTGGCAGCACATAGCCTACCCGGCGCAACTGGAGTTCAAGGCCGCCGTGGCTGGCGATCAACTGGCTCGCCTCGGCCGCCTCCCCAATGTTCCTACGAAAATGAAACAGCCCATCCCCAGCCCCACACCTTGGCACTACCGCAACCACGTTCAGTTCTCTGTTGGCGATAACGGCAGCTTGGGCTTCGTGGCCACCGGTGGCCGGCGGGTGGAAGCCATCGAGGTGTGCTACTTGCTGCATCCCCTCTTAGAGGAACTGTTTGCCGCCCTCGATCTTGAGCTGCCGGGACTGATGCGGCTTTCCCTGCGCGTCGGCGTCAACACCGGCGATCTGATGATGATCTTCGAGACCCACGACGACCTGCCGCCGGCCCTGGAGAGCGACCTGCCCGTCTCCTGTGTCCTGCTCCTCTCCGATGGCACTCCTGTCAACCTGATCGGCAGCAACCACATCACCGAGGTGGTGGCCGGGCGTAGCTTCCATATCTCGGCCGCCAGCTTTTTCCAGGTCAACACCGCTGCCGCCGAAGAGTTGGTTCGCGTGGTGGGGGAGTACTTGGCCCCGGCAGGCGACGAGGTGCTTCTGGACGCCTACTGTGGCGTGGGGACCTTCGCTCTGAATCTGGCCGACAGAGTAGGCCATGTGATTGGTATTGAGGAAGCTGCGGGCGCTGTGGCGGACGCCCGTCTGAACGCTGCGGGGATGGACAACGTGGAGTTTATCCAGGGGGATGTGGAAGAGGTTCTGCCCCAGTTGGACAGGAGAATTGACCTGGCCGTGCTAGATCCGCCCCGCCAGGGGTGTAAGCCAGAAGCGCTGAGGGTCTTGATCGAAATAGCCCCGCGCCGCATCGTCTACGTCTCCTGTGACCCCGCCACCCTGGCCCGCGACGCCCGTAAGCTGACCGATGGTGGTTATCAACTGGGGGAAGTCCAGCCTGTGGACATGTTTCCTCAGACTTATCACATC
>CAZGKH010000323.1:0-5172 GCA_964525665.1 uncultured Anaerolineae bacterium
TCCTCTACGACGTCCTCAACAGGGAAGATGGTGTCCTGGCCGAGCGGGTCTACGCCCCCTGGATTGACATGGAGGAGGCCATACGGAGCGCTGGCATTCCCCTCTACAGTCTGGAATCGCGACACCCTCTGGCAGAATTTGACATAATAGGTTTCTCGCTGCAATACGAGCTGAACTACACTAATGTGCTGAACATGCTGCACCTGGCTGGCATCTCACCCCTGGCGGCCGAGCGGGACGACGCCGACCCGCTGATCATCGGCGGGGGTAGTTGCGCCTACAACGCCGAGCCAGTGGCCGACTTCTTCGACCTCTTCGTCATCGGGGAGGGGGAAGAGGTGCTGCTGGAGTTGGTTAAGGCATATCGGCGATCACGAATCACGAATCACGGATCACGAATCACGAAGGCCGATTTCCTGCGCCAGGCGGCCCAAATCGAGGGCATCTACGTGCCCAGTCTCTACCATGTTGGCTATCACGACGACGGCACGGTGGCTGCCGTGGAGCCTTTGGTTCCTGAGGCCAGAGCCCGGCTGCGGAAGCGCGTCGTGGAGACTCTGCCCCCTGCGCCTACCAGATTGGTGACGCCCTACATCAAGCCTATACACGACCGGGCCGTGGTGGAGATCCTGCGGGGCTGCACCAAGGGCTGTCGCTTTTGCCAGGCTGGTTTCATCTACCGGCCTCTGCGCGAGCGCCCGCTGGATGAGGTGCTACAAACAGTGGAGGACATCTTGCAGCAGACGGGCTACGAGGAGGCGGCCCTGGTCTCCCTGAGCTCCAGCGACCACAGCCAGATCAAGCCCATAGTGCGGCAACTGACCACGCGCTATCAGCGCCCGCCATTGGCCATTTCCCTGCCCTCCCTGCGCATTGATTCGTTCTCGGTTGAACTGGCGGAGATGTTTCAGGGGCGGCGCAAGACCGGCTTGACCTTCGCCCCAGAGGCGGGTAGCCAGCGTCTGCGGGACGTGATCAACAAAAACGTCACCGAGGAGGATTTGCTGCGCACTGCCGAGGCTGCCTACGCCAGCGGCTGGCAGCGGATCAAGCTCTACTTCATGGTGGGCCTGCCCACCGAGACCACAGAGGACGTGGCGGCCATCGCGGATTTGGTGAAGAAGGTGCGGGCCATCGGCCGCCGTCATCGGGGCAAGAAGGCTCAAGTGAACGTCAGTCTCGGCACCTTCGTGCCCAAGCCTTTCACCCCGTTCCAGTGGCTGCCCCTGACCGATGAGGAGAGTCTGGAAGAGAAGCAGCGGTTGTTGCGACGGGGGCTACGAGGCCCTGGCATTAGCCTCAGTTGGAACGATCCCCACACGACCTTGCTGGAGGCGGCCCTCTCTCGCGGCGACCGGCGGCTGGGCCAGGTGATTCGTCGCGCCTGGCAATTGGGGGCCAAATTCGATGCCTGGAACGAGCTCTTCGACGAGGATCTTTGGTGGTGGGCCTTCGCCGACGCCGGCCTCGATCCCAACTTCTACGCTCGCAGGGCGCGTTCCCTCAATGAGGCGCTGCCCTGGGATCACATTGACGTGGGGGTCAGCAAGGAGTTCCTGATGGAGGAGTACCGGTGCAGCCTCCGTGGCGAGACAACCATTGATTGTCGGGAAGGCTGCGTGGACTGCGGCGTTTCAGATGCTTTTGACTGTCGCTTTTGATCGCCGAAGTCTCCTTATGATCGCCGAGGTCTCCTTTATGATCGCCGAGGTCTCTGACCGAGGCGGAGGGGCTCGGTCGGAGACCTTCACCCATCACAGTGTTGTTACCACTTTTGATCGCTTATGATCGCCGAGATTTCCTTATGATCGCCGAGGTCTCCTTTGATCGCCGAGGTCTCCGACCGAGGCGGAAGGGGCTCGGTCGGAGACCTTCGCCCATCACAGTGTTGTTACCACGGAGTTTAGATTGACGAGACCAACGATACAGCAGCGCTTGCGCATAACCTTCGCCAAGGGCGAGGAAATAAAATACATCTCTCACCTGGATCTGATGCGGCTGTGGGAGAGAACGTTGCGCCGGGCCAGCGCGCCACTGGCCTACTCCCAGGGCTTCAACCCTCGGCCCAAGATGGCCGTCGCCGCCCCCCTGCCTGTGGGCTTTACCAGCCGCGGCGAGGTGATGGACATTGTTCTGGAGCGCCGTATCTCTCCCTTCAACTTCGCCAAGAGCTTAGCCCCTCACTTGCCGCTGGGCCTGGAACTGCTCGCTGTGGAGGAGGTCTATGCCAAGTTGCCCTCCCTCCAGTCGCAGGTGCGCTCCGCGGAGTATCGGGTTACGGTTTCTTGGGATGGGCCACAGGAGGAGATGGAGGAGAGGTTGCAGGAGTTGCTTTCGGCTGAACAGCTCCCGCGCCAGCGACGGGGCAAAGAGTATGATTTGCGCTCTCTGATCGAGGCCCTGTGGATTGAGGGGCGCGAGGCCAATGGTTGGGTGTTGGGGATGAGCCTTAGGGCTGGGTCTCAAGGCACCGGCCGTCCCGACGAGGTGCTGGATGCCCTGGGTCTGGCCGAGGCGGCGCGTGCCATCCGACGGGAGCGGCTCTCAGGGGCGATTGGTTCGGGTGCTTTCAATCTCAGTTGAGAAATGCTTTGTAGGGGGTGTCGCCCCGAGCTGAAGCTCTGGGCTAAAAGGGCAAAGCCCTGCGGGCTAGATTGAGCCCCGCAAGGGCTTTGCTCTCTGGCTCTTTGGGATTTCGCAGGGTCACAGTGTTGGACTCCTCAACTTGTTGAGGGTGTGGCGCGACAAACCCCAACAAGTTGGGGACTCCAACCCATTATTCATGCTAACTCCCAAAGACCCTGTTCTCTTAGCGCGGGGACTTTGGCCCATGCGCGTCAGGCTAAGACAACGGCCTGTGGAAAAACGCTTGCTGGCCAGCTCCGCCGTGGCATGAAGTGCCACGGCTACGAAGCTGCCACCCCGTAAAACGGGGTTCTTGAGCCTGATTCATCAGGCGGGAGCTCTGTAGCACGGCGACTTTATCGCCGTGCGGCCCCGGCGAGCACGACACCATCCTTAACTTAACTTGGCGCGCATGGGACTTCAGCCCCGCGCTTTAGCTTTGGCTAATGGGTGAGGGTGACTTTTAGAAGTCCGTGGGGCTGGTCCGGATCGTACCCTTTGGTCAGTGTCAGGTGCAGGGCGAAAAGCTGGCCGGGAATGACGGCTACGATAGGCGAAAGCCACTCTGGCGTTCCCTCAGGTAGTGGTAGCGGCGTGACAGCTTCGGCCAACAGGTCTTGCCGATCGGAGGTGATGATAAGTTCGACGCCGCGCGATTTGAGTTCCAGCGCGAAGTCGCGCATCGAGTTGAACATCTTGCCGTTGGGGGCGACAACCAGGGCCGGAAAGCCGCTGCCAACCACAGCGATGGGGCCATGCAAGAAATCGGCCGAGGAGTAGGCTTCTGCTGTGATGTAGTTGAGCTCTTTGAGCTTGAGAGCGATCTCGAAGGCGGTGGCGTAATTGTAGCCTCGGCCTATGACGACGCAGGTCTCCATGTAGCGATAGCGTTCCACAGCGCCGGCGATCTGTTCCTCTCGGTCCAACACGCACTCTATAGCCAGGGGGATGCGCCGCAACGCCTCCAGGCGGCGTCCTGAGCCTTGCCCTGAGCCGCGCCTGCCCTGAGCTTGGCCGAAGGGTCGAAGGGTTGTCGAAGGGCGATCGGCATCGTCTCCCAAGGCGCAGGAAAGCAGGGCCAAGGCGGTCAACTGAGCCGTGAAGGTCTTGGTGGCAGCCACCGCTTTCTCCTCACCAGCGTGTAGGGGGATCGCGTAGTCGGCTTGTGCCGCCAAGGGGGAGTCGAGGTCGTTGGTTATGGCCAGCGTCGGTGCTCCCTGGCGCTGCCCTTCCTTCAACACCGCTACGATGTCGGGCGACTGGCCGGACTGAGAGATGCCGATGATAAGGCCCTTTTCCAGTCGCGGTGGTTGGCCATAGATACTGAACAGCGACGGCGTGGCCAGCCCCACTGGCAGGCGGTTGTACGCGCCCAAGAGATATTGCCCGTAGCGGGCGGCGTTGTCTGAGGTGCCTCGCGCGGCTATGATGCAATACTTGACGCCCCGCCTTCGTAGGTCGGCTGCGATGCGCTGGGTGTTTTCAGTTTCCCGGCTCAGCAGCGTCGTGAGCACTTGTGGCTGCTGGCGAATTTCGTTTTGCAGGAATGACACGGGATTCCCTCCAAGAGTGAACCTGACTCAGGCGATCGGCCATCTTTTTTATTACTGAAGTCTTGCCAGTTGCTTCATTACGTCCTGTGCAAAGCGATCTATGAATTCCCGAACGTAGGCCTGGATATTCATGGTTGGCTCCTCGATCAGCGGCGTAAGATCCATGGCGAAAATCATTCCGGTGGATACGTCTACGTCGTGCGATGCGTGATACGTTGCATTTGCGCGCCGCCGCCCCATGGTCGCCAAGTCATAGCGTTTGCCGCCACTGATTTGCGAGTCAAATACTCCCAGCAATGCCGCCTGCAGGTTCTCGTGGGTAGAGCAGTCGAAGGCCACTTTGTCCGAGTCCACCGTCCAGTCGAGGCTGCGCCAGACTTCACACCCGTATAAGCGCTGTGGCCGCTCCGCTGCCGGCAGTTTGCGGAGCGCTTCGATCACCCTAAGCGTCACGGCCACGTGCGTGTCGTGCTTGTCGGCCAGGTTGTGCGTATAGACCATCTCAGGCTTGGCGGCCTTCAACAGCAGGCCAATATCTTGTACGGTCGCCTTGTTAGAGCCGTCCTTCACCATCGCGCTGGGGTAGTCGAGCAGAACTAGGGCTGCGTACTCACCGATCACAGCCGCCTTCTTTTGCTCCTTGCGCCGCACTACCTGCATGGCTTCGTCGCTGTAGTCTTTGTACAGGTCGTCCCTCGGCGATCCGCCGCCGTTGGTGACGACGACCCCACAAAACCGTTTGTCGTCCCGTCGGAAGCATTTCAGGATGCCATCGAATGCCATGATCTCAATGTCATCTTGGTGGGCGCCAATAGCCAGGTGGGTCGTCTGTGCCAGAGCCTCCTCAATGGACAGTCCATCGGGAACGAAGAACTCTGCCGTATCAAGACCAAACTTCATGTTTCCCCCTATTTGACTGAAAGCAAATCTTGATGAGTAAAGGCCTCTGCCTCTTGGTGGGCGAAGGTCTTGGCCTCTTGATGGGCGAAGGTCT
>CAZGKH010000324.1:0-5131 GCA_964525665.1 uncultured Anaerolineae bacterium
GGGACATCACCCGCTTCCGCGAGGCCGAGGAGATGAAGTCAACTTTCGTCTCGGTCATCTCCCACGAGCTGAAAAGCCCCGTCTCCATAATCAGAGGCTATGCCGACACTCTGCGCCGCGAGGATGCGCAGTGGGACACGGATACGCTGAGGCAGGGGCTGGCCGTCATCGCCGAGGAGAGCAACCGCCTGAACAAGCTCATAGACAACCTCCTCGACGCCTCGCGCCTGCAGGCCAGCGCCTTCAAGCTAGAGCTCAGCTACGTGCAAGTGGACAAGCTGGCGAAAAAGGTGGTGGAGGAATTCCGGACCCAATCGAGCGAGCACATGTTCACCCTTGACTTCCCCCCTGATCCTTCGACAGCCCTTCGACCAGGCTCAGGACAAGGCTCAGGACACCGCTTTCCCGCTGTGCGAGGCGACATCGAGCGATTGCGGCAAGTGCTGACAAACCTGCTCTCCAATGCCATCAAATACTCGCCTCGTGGGGGACTGATTCGGGTAGGCGGCTGGGCCGATGACGATTGGATCTACGTCTATGTGGCCGACGAAGGTATCGGCATTCCAAAAGCAGAACAGGAGCGCATTTTCGAGCGCTTCTACCGGGCGGAGAGCCCCCTCACCCGCCGCACCGAGGGGGCGGGGCTGGGCCTCTATCTCTGCAAAGAGGTGGTTGAGGCCCACGGCGGCAAAATCTGGGTGACGAGCGAGCCGGGCAGGGGAGCCAAGTTCATCTTCAAGTTGCCGCGCAGTTAGAAGCCCTAACGCTCCTCAATTGATGTTGAGTTGACAGTCAACACAAAATGTGGTATAATTGTGCGCGAAGAGGAATGAACGAGGAATCGGCGGATGAAACAGACATTCGGACAAGAGCTGCGCGAACTTCGGCGCTCGAAAGGCATCACCCAGCGAGGCTTGGCCGAGAAGGCGGGGGTAGACTTTTCGTACATCAGCAAGATCGAGAACGACCGGTTACCTCCACCTGCCGCGGACACGACAGTGAAGATCTGCAATGTGCTAGAAACGCCTCCGGATACACTGCTGGTCCTATCGGGCAAGATACCCAGCGAGCTTAGGGACACCATAGGTTCCAGCCCCGCCGCCATGCAGTTCGTTCGAAGCGCCCAATCAATGGACCTAAGTGAGGGGGAGTGGAAAGAGCTTACCCAACAGCTCAAACAACTGCGAGATTGACGCTCCAGGATGAAATGATCAACATCTACACAGCAGACAGATACAAATGGACAGGAGGGATACAAATGAGCACCGACTGGTTAGCGATTCAAAGCTTTCAGCGAAGCCAGGTCTTGCTGGCAGCGATCAATACCTTATCAATTCACACCAAGCTGAGATTGGCCGGGGCTTCCGATGAGGAAAGAGCAGAGGCCGCGGTAAAGGCACGAGAGAAACTCGCATCATTCCTTGAAGCTTTTGAGAAGATTGTTCAGCAAGCTGAGCAGGCAGACGGGGAAGCACTGCTCGGAATAGACCCTCGCCTACAGCAGTTAGCGAGAAGCTTCGTCACCGCCAAGCGTGACAAAAACAGATTTCATTCCGCGCTCTTCACACAGTCTCCCTCTGAAACGGTGGGTTTGCTGGCATCCGCAGACGAGAAGGATCAACAGGCGTTGGTAGAAAGCCTAACGGATCTTCGCACCTTAGTTGAGGAACACATCTACACCGATACCCATCAGATACTCAACCAGTTTTTATGAGAGAAATCCTTAGGCAGAGCAATTTAGACCTCCTCAGGGAAATTGACCGGCTGGAGTTGGCATTATCGTCGGTATCAGTATTGCCAGAGCTCTCCGCCTATCATGAACGAATCTCCAAGGTCTGTGAAGCATTTCGCAAGCAAGGACACCAGAACCTCCACGACCTAAATCTCAACAAAGACGAAATCCTGCCCGACATACTCAGCGAGACGCAGAATTTAGCCAAGCTATTTCGGCTGTATAACGAGCATTTTGCTAGTCCTATCCTCCGCTCGTTACCCTCGGACAGACTTTGTCTACGAGTTATCACTTGGCTGCATGCCAAGCACCCCGAAACGCAAAGCGTGCCATCTGCTCTGAGCGATGGAGGATTTGGCATCTGGCCGGAGCCTCAGCTTCCCGTTGTCTATATCATGCCCTCCTCTAGGCAACAGGGATTGCTTTACCTCCCACTCTTCTTCCACGAGTTTGGTCATTTGCTCTATACCTGCCACGAGCCAGAGATGGAGAATCTGATATACGAGTTGCAGGAAGAGATTACTGGCCTGCTAGAGTCGGGTTCTCAGCACGATGACCCGTACGCGCAAGAGGATGCAAAGAGGCGCAAGGCCATTGCCGCGACGTGGTATGTATGGATACAAGAGCTATTCTGTGATACGGTTGGCTTTACAATCGGTGGCCCTTGCTTCGTCCATGCATTCTCGATGTACCTTCGAATGAGTGGTAGGGACGCATTTCACCTGCCTCAAGAGGCGCTGGAATCGAGTCGCCATCCAGTAACCTGGTTGCGCGTCCGCCTGCTGGCAGATCAAGCTCGGCAGATGGGCTGGTCAACGGAAGCAGACGCACTTGAGAACGAGTGGGATAAGATCGCCGCCACAATGGGGATCACAGAGGAGTATTTCGGCTTCTACGACGACAGATTCCTGCCCTCAATTCGCCAGACAATTGACGACATGCTCATCGAAGCATCTCCCTACCAGTTCAGCGCCGAAGATGTATCTACATCTGGCTGGAATCCAGAACCCTCTTCCCTGGTGCATCTGTTGAACAGAGCATGGGCCATCTTCCTGAGCAATCCAGACAGCTACGACAGTTGGGAAGAGCAAGCCATATCTGGCTTTCTTGCGCGCACTGGAATCGCAAATGATGACCCAAAGCAAACGCATTGATCTCCACGTTCACTCCTTCTTCAGCGATGGAGTGCTCCTGCCCAGCGAGATTCTGCAACGGGCAGTAGTCAAAGGCCACGCGGCCATCGCCATCACCGACCACGCCGATGCATCCAACCTGGACGCCATCGTTTCCGGCTTGGTGCACTTCGCCCAAGAGCAGAGAGGAGATTTTCCCCTCATCTTCGTGCCCGGTGTGGAATTGACCCATACGGCGCCGTCCAGCATCGCCCGGCTGGCTCGGCGTGCTAGAAGACTGGGAGTGGGGCTGGTAGTGGTGCACGGAGAGACCATCGTAGAGCCAGTGATGAAAGGCACAAATCGGGCGGCGGTGGAGTGCGCCGAGGTGGACATCCTGGCCCACCCAGGCATCATCACCTTGGAAGAGGCGCAAATCGCCGCTGAGAACGGGATCGCTCTCGAAATCACTTCCCGCCAGGGCCACTGCCTCACCAACGGCCACGTCGTTCAAGTCGCCCGTCAGGCAGGAGCCAAACTGCTTCTCAACACCGACACCCACACGCCCGGCGACATGATAGACCAAGAGATGGCCCGCCTGGTGGCGGCCGGCGCCGGGTTAACCGAGGAAGAGATCCACATAGTCACCGAAGTCAACCCCCAGGCTTTGGTTCAGCGAGCTCTGAATCGCTATGCCCAAAGAGTTTCGAGGTCTTGAGTTTTGGGTTTCGGGTTTGTCCTGTCACGGTTTCGAGACACCTTGGGCTACCCAACCCAAGAACCCGAAACTCGCAAACTCGAAACCCGAAACCCATCCTTCCACCTGACCAAAACAGAAAGGAAAACCCTATCATGTATCCACCACAAACCGCTTCCGTACCCTGCCCACTCTGCGGGCGCCAATTCGCTGCCCAGGTGCAGACCATTATTGACGTTGGCCAGGATCCAGAGGCCAAATCTAGACTCCTACGTGGCCAGGTCAACATCGCCACCTGCCCTCAGTGCGGCAACGCCGGGATGTTGAGCGCACCCTTCGTCTACCACGACCCCGACAAGGAGTTGCTCCTCTGCTTTCTGCCTCCCGAACTGAACTTGCGGAGCGATGAACAGCATAAATTCGTCGGCGATATGACCAACCGCCTCATGAGCTACCTGCCTCCTGAACAGCGTAAGGGTTACCTCCTGCAACCCAAAATCTTCCTCAGCCTACAAGGACTGATGGACGAAGTAATGCGGGCAGAGGGCGTCACCAAAGAGATGCTGGAGACTCAAAAGGCCAAATTGGGCTTGCTCCGTCGTTTCTTGGATGCAACCAGTGACGAGGTCTTGCAGGTCATGGCCCGGGAAAACGACGACCAACTAGATTACCAGTTCTTCTATCTACTGACTGGCTCGATAGAAACAGCCAAGGCCGATGGAGAGGAGGATAGAGCCAAGCGCCTCCTAGAGCTGCGGGAGAAACTGCTGGAGTCCAGCAGCCTGGGCAGGGCCAGCCGCGTCGAGCGAGAAGTCACCGAGGCCCTGGAAGAGGGCATGACACGAGAAGAGTTCCTGGAGAAAGTGGTAGAATGTCAGAGTGATGCCGAGCTACAGGCCGTGATGGTGCCTGGCCGCCGCCTGCTTGACTACCAGTTCTTCCGCAGCCTGACCAGCAGGATCGAGACCCATGAAGGGACGGGGGAAGCCGAGGAAGCTCAGCGACTGAGGGATCTGCGATCTCGCATTCTGGAGATCAGGGATAGGCTGGATGCTGAGACCCAGGCTATCCTGAAAGAAAAGGCAGACTTGCTGAGGGAGATCTTCGAGAGCGAGAACTCAGAAGAAGCACTGCAAGAGCACATGGAGGAAATTGACGAAGCTTTCTTTGCCGTCCTTTCGGCCAACATCGAGCATGCCGAGACTGAGGGGGAGAAAGAAACAGCCGAGAAACTCAAACGCCTGGAGGCTCTGGCTTTCGAGTTGTTGGAGGAAAAAATGCCTCGACCCATCAAGTTCATCAACCAACTGATGGGGGCTCAATACCCAAGAGAGACGAAGAAGCTTCTGGAGGAGAATGTCGAACAGATAGACAATGAGTTGCTGAGAACTATGGATCTCATCATCGAGAATCTAAGTCGAGGCGGAGAAAAGAGAGCAGTCCGTCAACTGAGGGAGATCAGGGATCAAGCGAGGGCAATGTTGAAGTAGTCATCATGAGGCTTGGATCGCCGAAGGTCTCCTGACCGAGGCGCGAAAAGGTTCGGTCGGGAGACCTTCACCTATCGTAGAGAGAGACCTTCACCTATCG
>CAZGKH010000325.1:0-5128 GCA_964525665.1 uncultured Anaerolineae bacterium
GTGGGGGTCGCGGTAGGCGTGGCTGTGGCGGTAGCTGTCGGCGTGCTGGTCGGTGTCGCGGTAGGCGTGGCTGTGGCGGTAGGTCCCTCCGTGGGCGTTGGGGTGTTGGTAGGCGTAGGAGTTATTGTGGGCGTCGGTGTGTTGGTGAATGTAGGAGTCGCTGTGGCTGTGCTGGTGGGCGTGGACGTAGGTGTGGGTGTCGCCGTGGATGTAGGTGTATCGGTCGGCGTCGCCGTTGATGTGGGCGTGCTGGTTGGCACAAAGTAGTCGAGTTCATACGCGCCGATGTCGCAACTTCCCCCCGTGGGGTATGGCCGAGCATAGCCACGCTGATCGGCGGTGTAGGTGGTACCGCAGCCGTTGGTTGCGTTGGGGATCCTATCAGTGGCATCGCTGCTGCCTCCCAGGGCATGGGTATGAGTAGGCCCACCGTTGTCCTGCAAGGGGCCAAGGTCGGCAGTGGCGTTCTGCTGATCGCCAGTTCCGGTGAAGCCACAGTCCGTGCCACTCTCCAGGTTGTAGCCCTGGGACGTCATCGTGCCACTGCAATTATTGGAGGTATTACCAGCAACGATGCTGTTCTTGACGTTGACCGTACCGCCCCCATGATAGATGCCGCCACCGCTGTAGGCCGTGTTGTTGGTGAAAGTGCTGTGGCTGACGTTGGCCGTGCCCGTGCTGATGAGGCCGCCGCCGCCATGGGTGGCCGAGGAGGCCGAGTTACCTGAGAGGGTGCTATTGGTGATGTTCAGTGTGCCGCCATCATTGAGGATACCACCGCCATTGGTGGCTGTGTTACCGAAGAGGGTGCTGTTGTTGATATTCAGCGTGCCTTTGTTGCGGATGCCGCCACCGGCGCTGTCACTGCCGGGGTCGCCATTGGAGATGGTGATGTCGGTCAGCGTCAGGTTGCCGCCACTGGCTACGTAGAAGATGCGGAACTCTGGTGTGCCGAAGTCACTGCTGCGTTCGATGGTAGCGCCATTACCGTTGATGATGATCTCGCTGGTGATAGCGGGCAAGCCGTTGGGACCCACCTCGGTGGGGTTGTTATCCACGCTGTTCAGGGTGTAGGTGGCGCCTGCCGCCAGATTGATCGTATCGGCTCCACTGCCAGCCGTGCAATCAGGGTGGGTAGCTGCATCGTCGTTGGCATTGATCAGGGCTTCCTTCAGAGAGCATTGCCCATCGTTGGCAATCTCGACGACACCGCCAGCAACCAAAATCTCGGCCGCGCGAGCCACCGGAAGCGGGATCGCGCCCAACGCCATTACGGCCAGCAGCGTGGCCGTGAGGAGCAAGGTGAAAGCTTTGCTGATCAGTGGAGGAATCAAATGCTGACGCATTCAGGGCCTCCTGTGAAGTTGATGCCCAGTGGTCAGTGGCTTTGTAAATGCCATGTTTTGGTCAGTTGATGGAATTCTACTGCCAGGCAGGTGACTATCTCCGAAGATTTGGACACAGATTTTCACAGATTCACACAGATTTATAGCAAAAAAAGGAATCTGTGTTTATCTGTGTGAATCCGTGTCCTATGTTAAGAACGTCAGTCAATCAAATCGTGGCCAAAAGGGGGCTGCCATGGTAGCATAACCGGAGCCTTTGTGCTCTTACGCCCTTAATCAGTGATGCCTAATGGTATAGGTGAGGATTTCCAATGTATCGCCCTTGGGGAAGTTTAGCCAGGAGGGCGGGTCTGTCCGCGTAAGAGTACAACCCGGCTGTAGCTGGACTTGGGTATCGCCAGCCACGGACCCATAGAAATCACCATTAGGGTGCACCTCGGTCGTGCCTTCAACAGACATGACAAACACGAAATCGCCAGGGCCAGAGGCAATAGCTGGCTGAAAATCAACGTCTCCTTTGGCAATGATGCACCCTGAGCCAGAGATGCTGACGTGTTGAGGGGGGAAACTAATGCTACCTTCAACGTATATAGTGTGTCCATTGAGGTCTATCGTGTAAGCGTTTGACCCTCCTCCCGGTTGTTCAAATGCCAGGTCGCCCGTAACATAGACGGTCCCCGCCAGTGTTGCTGTCATTACGCCACCAGTGTTCTTGATGTCTAAGTTCCCATCTATATACAAAGGCCCGATGCTGCTGGTAACCCCGACATCTATTATGGTATCGCCTAACGGCGGCAAGCCTTCTACATCACGCAAATAGAACGCGGCCAACGTCTCGGCCATGGGCCAATTCACGCGGATGTCTGGGTCGTGGGTCGCTGTGTGGGGGGCTTGGATGTTCTCTTCCCCTGTGATACTCGTACCATATATAACGTCACCGTCAACCACGGTGGTCGGCTGGAGCTGTACACTGTAGACGCTGCTAATAGCGTAGTCGAAGAGCCAAGTCCAATCAAGAGTTCTGATGTGAGATTCAACCGTGGTGCTGCTTCCGTCAGCGTTGGTAGCTGTGGATGTAATCTCGTAAACACCCCCACCTGTAACATGGACGGCAGGGATGTGGTAATAGCCAAAGTCAGCAAGATTGTAGTCATCGTCTTCAACCACAGAGATCAAACTCGTGGGATCATTGTTTGTCGTCAACTCGTAGCCTGTGGGCACGGAGTTGTCGAACACGTCTACGAAGTAATTGCCAGGGGGCACGTTTTGGAAATCGTACCAACCGCCGTCAACGGTCGTTGTGGTCTGGCTTATGGCATCAGTATAAGGGTCGAAGACGAGGTCGCCATTGTCGCTGTAAAGATTCAGTAGTATGCCGTCTATGCCCGTCGAGCCGTCATCCTGCTGCAAGTTCTCATTAGCGTCATACCACACCCAGTCGCCGATGTTGGCCAGGCAGCCACCCCACTCGATGGTGCAATAATTGTTCGGTAGACCCGGCTTGTTCGGCGAGGCGTGAACGCATGGAGTGTTCACATCGCCGAAACCGGCAGCCCCAAAGGCGGCCTTGTCAATTTGTACCTCAAAGATGACCTCGTAGATCCAGTCTGGATATTCAGGATTGGGATGGTAGAAGCTGTCGGTGTACGGTGAATCGCCGAGGTTCTTGTCCTGGCTATCAGCAAGATTCCAGGTCCCATAATCGCAACGCTGGTTGTAACAATAGCCGGTGAGGTTGAGATTGTAGTCAATGGACGTGCCGACAGCCACGATGTGGGCGGGATCGCCTATGATCATTTCCCCATCACCCTTTCCATCTATCTTGCCCACCCCCGTCGTCCCAAAACCCGAAGGAGTGTCATAAGGGCCATTTTTGCCAATACTGATCAGATCCACCTTGAATTGCAGAACAGTAGCACCCTCTCCATCTGTGACCACGAACTGACCGTGATCACTTCCCACGACCTTGTCGAACGGGCGCCCCCCTACCCCTTCCCAACCTACAGCAGTAACACCGTAGGTATTATCATCAAAGTCGTTGTCGTAGAGGAGGGCAACGTACACGTAGTTAGCATCTTCAGAGATATACAGCCCCCCGAATAGTGCGCCACTTTCGCCAATGGCGCACTTCTTATAGCCGTCGTCGTATTCCCCCGGGGTAAGCTTGCCGTCAATCACATGTGGGGCTGGTTGGAGCATGGCGGATGCTTTGCCTCCCCCCCAGACGGAAGACAGGAGAGGGACGAAAACGAGAAACGCCACGCCAAACAGTGCAGATAGAGTGCGTAATGACTTTCCTCGCGCTTTGATCAGGGATGCCATTTTCTCTTACCTCCTTCTTTATGTAGCGTCAAACGCCGAGCGAAGTTTACACACGTAGCCGCCTTACCACTACTCCAGTCAGTTGCAGTCGCCACCAACATAGACTAAAGCGCCTCCGTTCTTGACATTGCCCGGAGCATCAGTCAGGGTCTCCCAACTGCCTCCTGAGACGTTGTACCTCCAGAAAGCTTTGTTGCCGTCGCCCTGGAAGGCGTGGATGTAACTGCTACCGTCGTAGGCTAAAGCCCCACCGTCCTTGACATTGCTCGGGGCATCAGTCAGGGTCTCCCAACTGCCTCCTGAGATGCTGTACCTCCAGAAAGCTTTATTGCGGTCTCCCTGGAAGGCGTAGATGTAACTGCTACCGTCGTAGGCTAAAGCCCCGCCGGCCTTGACATTGCTCGGGGCATCAGTCAGGGTCTCCCAACTGCCTCCTGAGACGTTGTACCTCCAGAAAGCTTTGTTGCCGTCGCCCTGGAAGGCGTAGATGTAACTGCTGCCGTCATAGGCTAAAGCGCCTCCGTTCTTGACATTGCCCGGAGCATCAGTCAGGGTCTCCCAACTGCCTCCTGAGACGTTGTACCTCCAGAAAGCTTTGTTGCCGTCGCCCTGGAAAGCGTAGATGTAACTGCTGCCGTCATAGGCTAAAGCCCCGCCGTCCTTGACATTGACCGGGGCATCAGTCAGGGTTTCCCAACTGCCTCCTGAGATGCTGTACCTCCAGAAGGCTTTGTTGCCGTCACCCTGGAAGGCGTAGATGTAACTGCTACCGTCGTAGACTAAAGCCCCACCGGCCTTGACATTGCCCGGAGCATCAGTCAAGGTTTCCCAACTGCCTCCTGAGATGCTGTACCTCCAGAAAGCTTTATTGCCGTCGCCCTGGAAGGCGTAGATGTTGCACGTCGACGTAATTGGCGTAGTTGTCGTCAAGGGCTGCGTTACGGTGACCAACACGGGCCTATCGTTAATAGTGAGCGTGTATGATACAGTAGTGCTGATAGCCAAACTGTCCATAAAGTCCTGGTCATATTTCATCCGCCACATCGCATGCTCCACCCCCGCATCCGCTGCATACAGATCCTTCATGCCCTCTTCGATGGCGCGGGCGGTGAGGAGGTTGGTGTTGATGCGCGCCAGGAAGGGAGGGAGGAGCAACACTCCAAGGCCCAGCATAAAGAGAGCCCAAACCAGAACCCGCCCGCTTTCATCCGAAGCAACTTTCCTCATCATGAAATACACCTTTCAATCAGGAGTTGTGACGAGACTGCACATCCTCTGGCATAACCACCCTACCACTACTTATGGAGGAGTGCAGTCACCACCAACATAGACCAAGGCGCCGCCTTCCTTGACTTTGTCTGGCGCCTTTTCCATCGAGTACCACTTGTCCTCTGAGATGCTGTATCGCCAGAAGTCGTCTTTGTCGTCGCCCCGGAAGGCGTAGATGTCGTCGCCGCCCG
>CAZGKH010000326.1:0-5126 GCA_964525665.1 uncultured Anaerolineae bacterium
ACTGGCGCTCAAACAGGCGCAATATCTCCGAAACATTTCAGAGAAAAAACTGCGCATCTCAAGAGAATTGCATGACAACGTGGGATCCCACCTGACGTTTTTGATCAGTTCACTGGATAATGTGACCTATATGCTTAAGAATCGTCCCGATGTTCAAAAGAAAATCGAAGGATTATCCTCCTTTGGCCGGAATACCATGAGCGAACTTAGGAACACGATCTGGGCCATGCGGAGCAAGGATGTTTCCTTGAATTCGCTTATTAAAAAATTGG
The DNA here is from genome assembly GCA_964525665.1 of uncultured Anaerolineae bacterium. Lineage (GTDB taxonomy): Bacteria > Chloroflexota > Anaerolineae > VGOG01 > VGOG01 > CAYMKL01. The sequence continues at coordinate 273 of CAZGKH010000326.1, forward strand.
AGCAAATAAGACTTCGATTCAGTGAAATGTATGAGTCGATTGAAATTATGATTGAAAACCGGTGTGAAGACAATATTGATCTCTCATCGATACAAATGGTCAATATATTCAGAACTGCGCAGGAAGCGATACAAAACGCGCTCAAACATTCAAATTGTACGAATATTAAGATTATGTTTGCCACAGAAGATGACCGCCTCTGCATGTCTGTGCAGGACGACGGAACTGGTTTTGATCCCGATACTGTGACTCGTGGAAACGGACTGGAAAATATGACCAAACGCTGCGAACAAATTGGGGGAGAGTTCGCGATCAACAGCAATTCCCATGGGACGGAGATTCGTCTGCGGGTAAATACGGATTAGGCATATGCCGTATTGTTATCGTTTCTTAATTGCATTTAGTTTGCTCCCGGGAAAATATTTTTTGAATCAATGAAAATACGTGTAGCCATTGCCGAAGATAATTCTTTTCTGGCACGGACCATTAAAGAAAAGCTGGAGTTATTTCCGGACGATATCGATTTAAAATACATTGCCTACAATGGAATTGATCTGTTGAAATACCTGGACCAGAACAGCGCGATTGATGTGATTCTGATGGACATAGAGATGCCGGATATGGATGGTATTGAGACCACTCGTTTTATTACCAGGAAGCACCCGCAAATTAAAATCCTGATGCAAACTGTATTTGACGATGAAGAGCGTATTTATGAAGCTGTAAATGCGGGAGCTATGGGATATTTATTAAAAGATGAACCGCCGGGGAAGGTCGTAGAGTCCATACAAACCGTTGTTTCGGGAGGCGCTTCCATGTCTGATACGGTGATGGCAAAATCTTTAAAACTCATGCGCGATCCTGAACGTGTGCAAATCCGTAAAACTCAAGACTTCGGACTCACCGAGCGGGAGATTGAAATCATTCAACAATTGAGCCACGGCCTGGATTATAAGGAAATATCTGCAAATCTGTTTATATCACCGGCAACGGTCCGGAAACATCTTGAAAATATCTATCGAAAAATGGATGTGAACAACAAAATGCAGGCTGTTCAACTCGCAATTGAGAACAAACTGATTTAAGTTTCACAAATTACACATATTCGCGGAAGACTTTTCCTTTCCGTCTTTTAGCTTATTACATACTACATGAGGTAATTCTACCATCTTGATTTAACTCGTTTGATTCAATATTACAGTTGAATGTCTTACAATATCATTATAACAGCTGTTTTTTGTATAATAATTGATTTAGACCGTCATTCCTCCAAAAATACGGCATTTGCCGAATTGAACAGAATTTTTACCTCCGGTTACATTTTGCTGAGATTAATGGGTTCGAAACTTTACAAGGAGACTTGGAGTCGCGAATGGATGAAACAATGCAGGGAATCATTCAAAACCCTTGGGAATTGATCAGATTGATATTCAGTCGGACTGAATCAAATTATACGGGCCTTCTCATTCCAGGGATTTATCGTCATCTACCCAAACATCACAAAAAATATTTATATAAAGCCAATTGAATGTAATGGAAATATTTAATCACTAAAGAGGAATTACAATGAAAAAGAACAAAATAACTGCATTTTTGATGCCAGCGCTCATCTCGATTTCTCTGGTTTCAGCGCAGGAAAAACCGGTCGTTGCAATAATGGGCTTTATAAATAAGGCGCCTATTATTCAGACACTTACCGATCATTCAGAGGATGGGAGTTACACGGAAGTCCTGGCAAACGCCATTCGGCAGGACGGAACTGTGGATGTGCGGACACCCAAAGATCTGGATGCTATCAACAAACTTAACGAGTTGATCCAGCTTGGTGCCGTGGATGAAAAAGATCCATTGTTACAGTTGATCACTCTGCCAAAGGATAAATTTGGTACAATCATGGCTGAAGGGGCCGATTATCTTGCCTTTGGTACCTGGTCCACACCTAAAAACATAATTTTTGAACAGGCCGGCATTAACCTCGAAATCAGCCTGGTCAACGTTGAAACACGGCAGGTGATTACCGTCGTTGAAGCGGTTTCTTCGGAACGATGGATCCCCAGCGCCGCTCCAATGCCTAAGGGATTGGTGCATGTCGACCAACTGATCGCTTCTGCGGGAAAAGAAGTTAGCACCGTTTTATTCCTAACCCCGGAAGAGCGGGATATGCGTTACCAGGTTCGCCAGATCAATACGGAATGGGCAGCGCGTAAAAACGGTAAAAAATTCCTGATGGTTGTTGGAGCTACCTATGCGCCGTTGACCCTATTGATGGCTGTTTTGCATATCACATCAGTTGAAATGTTGCTCATGGATAGTGTTCCGTTTCTGGCCTATCTTGGACTGCGTGATATCTATTACGGAAGGGACGCCAAAGTTCGCCTGAAGCGTCTGAAAAAGATTTACGAAGATACTTATAACCATAAGATTTAAGGAGGATGTCATCATGAAGAGTAAACTTACGATCATCGTTGTTCTCCTTTGTGCATCCGCCTATTTATTTGGACAGGATGTAAACAGCGTTTCTCAAACAGAACAGGCCCGGCAAGCGCTCGGGCAAACACAAAAAATGGCAGGTGAAGTTGTTTTAGGCGTTGGGAACACCGGGATTCGCTTTGAAGAACCGGAAGGTTCCTTCAAAAAAGTGGTGGATATCTGGGGAAAAATCGGGCTGGATTTCCAGGAGCAGTTTAAACAACAATGGAATGAAGATGTCCGCAACGAAATCTCCAATTATCTCAGGGCATTTTTATCCAATACACCGGATTTCTTCGTGGCTGAGCTCGATCAGGATCGCTTGAATTCCATTGGCGAGGAATTCAACCTTGTGGAATTAGGAGGCGCCGAGTTCACAACAGAAAAACAATCGGGTAAATGGGCCGGACTTGATTACCTGGTTCGGATTGATGCGGTGCAGGGAAATCACGGTGAACGTCTCATCGTTGCCGATATGATCAATCTGGAATCCCGGGAGACATTCACGGCAATGACCGCCCAGGTTGGAAACGTAATTAATAACTTGGATATTGCACGCCGTTTAACCAAAAATATGGTTGATGTCTATCAGGCGAAATCAGCGGAAGAACGTGAATTAATCCAGAAATTACAACGGTCCGAATCCCGGGCGATGTCGGTCAGTAAAGATACCCAATATATGTTGAGGATTGCGGGCATTGGATATACGACAAGCGCAGTTTTTGGTACGATAGCGGGTGGATTTTCCGGATACGTTTTGGGGACGATTTTTGCAGGCGGTTTATCCTATGTTTGCTGGACGGGACTCCGATCCACGAAAAAAGAATACAACAACGCCCTGGATCAGTATGATGACTACATTGCACAGTACAACAATCAATACGGTGCAAAATATGTCGATTACCTTCGTTGACATGTTGCTTAAAAAAATACTGACAATCCTGGTTTTTACGATCGGAGTCGTCGGTGCCCAAATTGTAGTTGAAGGACACGGCACAACCCGGGATATGGCGTTGTCAGATGCAAAGCGTAACGCAGTGGAACAGGGTGTAGGTGTTATAATTACCAGCCAGACCAAGGTCACAGAATCGACGTTGAATGATGTAATTCTAAGTAAAGCCAACGGATTTGTAAAGTCCTATCGGGAGTTATCTGCCACCCAGGCTTCCGACGGCTTGTGGACCGTAAAAATTTCCGCCGAGGTTACGGATATTCTGGATGAAGTCGTTAAGGATCAAGCCGCTCTTGATCTGTTGCTTGCCTGGGTAAAGCATCCACGATTTATGGTCATGATCGATGAGCAAAACGTGGATGATCCAACTACCACGATTGCTGAGACGGAAATCGGCCGGATCATGAGTGAGAAGGGATTTGATATTTACAGTCCCACCCAGACGGAGGCCATCCGAAAACGTAATATTAACCTGGCGGACTTGCAAAATGATCAGGCTGCTGCTGTTGCGTTGGCCAATGAATTTGGCGCTGAATACCTGGTCATGGGAAATGCACGATCAATCGCGCTTCAAAATCCTTTGCTGGGATCACGGTTTTCCGGACAAGGGAATATTACTGCACAAGTCATCCGTGCCGATAATGGTCAGATTTTGGCTCAGGAAACCTTCCATGGAAAAGCCACCCATGTGGATCCAATCACGGCCGGCATGTTTTCGCTGAAAGATGCGGCACAACAACTGAGCCAATACCTGATTTCTGAGACAGTAAGACGATGGAGTCTGGAACAATCCAATGCAAGAACATTGACCCTTCGAATCAACGGAGTTACCTATCGGGATAAATCCCGGATACTCAATTTCCTGCAAAATGAGGTAGAAGGTGTACAAGGTGCGGACCAACGCAGTTTTGCGGCCGGTTTAATGACCGTAGCGCTTCAATTTACGGGTAGTAACAATGATTTAGGCGGAATGCTTGACGGTCATAATTTAGATGGTATCGTTCTCTATATTACCGGAGAAACACCGAGCGGATTTGACATTTCAGTGGAAAAACAGTAAACCATAAATGCGGGTTATTATGGAAAAACGAGAGTTTATCTATCCTTTAGCTGAGTGATGGTTAAGTTGGTTGATGGATTTGATGTTGGGGATTTCACTAAGAATGCGGGGGAAATCAATATATTAAAGTATGGGGACGGGTTGAACGAGGTGAGTGATGAGTATACTCCGTAAAGGTCGGACACAATGATTGGGTGGGTAATAAGTATTGAAATCACACCAATATTTAATTCCTTATCCCCATTATTATATACACTCCTAAAGTGGTAATGATCTCATTAATTCTACAGAAATGACCTTTTCGGATAGGCCTCATGGATGTATTTAGTAAAATGATTGGTGCTCAAATTAGAGCGAACATGTAACCCTCCAG
>CAZGKH010000327.1:0-5118 GCA_964525665.1 uncultured Anaerolineae bacterium
TGCTGGCCGACCAGCATCCGGCCAACATGGTTCTGCTGCGCGGCCCGGACAAGACCCCGTTGCTGCCCAGCATGGCCGAGGTATATGGGCTTAGGGCGGCAGCCATCGCCGTTTACCCCATGTATCGCGGGGTAGCTAAACTGGTGGGTATGGACATCTTGGAGACTGGGGAAACGCTAGAAGATGAAGTGGAAACACTGAAGACCCATTGGGGAGATTACGACTTCTTTTTCTTCCACGTCAAGAAGACGGACTCGGCGGGCGAGGACGGCGACTTCGCCCGCAAGGCTGCGGTCATCGAGCACGTGGATGAGGCGGTGGTACCGGCCATCACTGCGCTGAGACCTGACGTTTTGGTCGTAACTGGCGACCACTCCACGCCGGCCCTGCTCAAGAGCCACAGTTGGCATCCCGTGCCTACTCTGCTGCACAGCAGGCATTGCCGTTCTGACGAGGTTCGGGCCTTCGGCGAGAGGGCTTGCATGGGCGGGGGGTTGGGGGTCTTTCCGGCCACTGACCTGATGCCACTGGCCCTGGCCAATGCCCTGCGCCTGACCAAGTTTGGAGCGTAGCGTCCCCTACTGAGGATGGAGCCCGTGTCCAGTCCGCTTCTGACCACCAAACTCTATATCCCGCCGCCGCGGCCCGACCTGGCGCCGCGCCCGCGCCTGATCGAGCGGCTAAACGCGGGACTCCACCACAAGCTCATCTTCATCTCCGCTCCGGCGGGCTTTGGCAAGACCATGCTGCTGAGTGAGTGGACTCATCAACGTGGGGGCAGGGTGACCCCGCCCCTGCAAGTCGCCTGGGTTTCACTGGACAAAAGCGACAATGATCCGGCTCGTTTTTGGGCCTATTTCGTCGCTGCCCTGCAGACAGTGCAGGCAAACGTAGGAGAAGCCACTCTTGCGGCGCTTCGATCCCCCCAGCCGTCCCCCACCGAACTCCTTCTCACCGGTCTGATAAACGAAATCGCCGCAATCCCAGCCCCCTTCGTCCTGGCCCTCGACGACTACCACCTTATCGAAGCCCAGCCGATTCACGAAGCCCTCACCTTTCTGCTGGACCACCTGCCGCCACAAATGCATCTGGTTATCGCCACCCGCGCCGACCCACCGCTTCCCATCGCCCGGCTGCGCGCCCGTGGTCAATTGACCGAACTGCGCGCCGATGATCTGCGCTTTACGGTTGAAGAAGCAACTGGCCTCTTGAACGAGGTGATGGGGCTGAATCTGTCGGCAGCGGATATGAACGCCCTCGAAGCCCGCACCGAAGGCTGGATTGTCGGTTTGCAGATGGCCGCCCTCTCGATGCGAGGACGGAAAGACGTGTCCGCGTTCATCAAGGCCTTCAGCGGCAGCCACCGCTTCGTTTTGGACTACCTGGTGGAGGAGGTTCTCGATCAGCAACCCGGCGACGTGCAGGAATTCCTGCTCAGGACCTCTATCCTTGAGCGCATGACCGCTCCTTTGTGTGACGTCATCACGGACAGGGATGACAGCCAGAGCATCCTGGAATCACTGGAAGCCGCCAACCTGTTCCTGGTTCCCCTGGATGACGAACGTCATTGGTATCGCTATCACCACCTGTTCAGCGATTTGCTGTGCAGTCGTCTGGAGCACACCCAGCCCAACCAGGTTCCGACCCTGCACCGCCAAGCTAGCGAGTGGTACGAGCAGAACGGGCTGATCGCCGAAGCGGTGGGCCACGCGCTGGCCGCATCGGACTTTGAGCGAGCGACGCGGCTGATAGAGCGGGCGGCCTGGTCCATGCTGGCGCGCTGTGAGATGGCGACCCTGTTAGGTTGGTTGGACGCGCTGCCCGATGATCTTGTGCACTCTCGATCCCAACTTGGCATCTTACGCGCCTGGGCGCTGGCCATCACCGGACAGTGGGATGACGTCGAAGCATGCCTTTCGAGCATGGCGCTTTCATCTGTGGAGGGCGAAGCAGCCGCCGTCCGTGCCTACATCGCCGGCGTGCGGGGGGATGTCCCCCGCACCATCCAGCTAGCGCAGCAGGCGCAGGAACAGCTTCCCAGGGACAACCTGTTCCTGCGCAGTCAGGCAGTCTTGAGTTTGGGAATTGCGTACTTCAGCAACGGTGAGCCGGTGGCCGCCAGCCGGGCCTTGAGCGAGGCTATCACGCTCAGCCAGGCGGCCGGCCAGACCTACGTGACGCTCGCTGCCATGATGGCCCTGGGCCACGTTCAGGAAAAGCAGGGCTTGCTGCGCCAGGCCGCCCACACCTTCCACGAGGCCCTCGAACTGGCAGCCGTGCACGGTGCTCGGCCCCTGCCGGTTGCCGGCATGGCCTATGTGGGGCTCGCCGAGGTGCTTTACGAGTGGAACGACCTGGATGGCGCGCTGCGCCACGCGATGGAGGGCATTAGGCTGACCAAGTTGGGCGGATTCACGAGTTACCTGCTGGCCGGCTATGCCAGACTGGTGCAAGCGTACCAGGCGCGGGGAGAGGTGAAACGCGCATTAGAAGTACTCGGTAAGGCGGAGCAACTGGTGCGGCGACACGACTATGCCTACATGAGGGGTGTGATTGCCGGGTTGCGGGCGCGACTATGGGTGGTGCAAGGGAACCTGACACCAGCGTCCCAGTGGGCGCAGGCCCGTAGGGTGAGCTCAGTTGATGAACTTGATTCTGCGGGCGAGATCGAGCAGATGACAGTGGCGCGGGTACTCATTGCCCAAGATAGATCCAGTGAAGCACTGGAGTTGTTGACGTGGCTGCTGGAAGCAGCGCAGGTGGTGGAGCGGATGGAAAGTGTGATCAAGATTATGACGCTAAAAACACTGGCATTCCAAGCTCAGGGCAATTTAGACGGAGCGTTGTCCGTGCTGGAGCAGGCGCTGTCCCTCGTTGAGCCCGAAGGCTATGTGCGCACCTTTGTGGACGAAGGCGAACCCATGGCCAGGCTGCTGCGCCACGCTCTGTCTCAAGGCATTGCGCCCAACTACGTCGCCAAGCTGCTGGCCGCCTTTGGCGAAGAGGTCCAGGTGACTCCCTCCGCAATGAAATCGCTGATTGAACCTCTCAGCGAGCGCGAGCTCGAGGTGCTGCGCTTGATCGTCGCTGGCCTGTCGAATCCGGAGATCGCGCGAGAACTGGTCATCGCCGTGAGCACCGTCAAATCGCACGTCAACCACATCTACGGCAAGCTCGGCGTAGAGAGTCGCACCCGGGCGGTAGCCAGGGCACGAGAGTTGGGCCTGCTGTAGCCTCAAGCACGATATTCCTCTGTTAGCCATCAGCCATCAACGATCTGGCAGAAGTGGAAGCCGCCCGTTCGACGATGGCTGATGGTTATCTCCCTTATCAACCCCAAATCCACCCCTCAATCCAACCCCGGGTGGATGACACTCCACCCCCTATTGTGGTATACTACTGGTGAGTTCGACACCCAACCATTTCGCATTAGTGATCCGTTAAGGAAATCCTTGTGACTTTCGGAGAGCTTCTGCACACTGACCACGAGTACCAAGAGACAGCCTAACAGAGTACCAGGTTGTCAAGAACCCACGGAGACGAAAACGTAGAATCAAGAAGGAGGAATCCGATGAAGAGAGAGTTTGTGGTTGTCATTGTCAACGCATTTGTCTGGGGACTCACTGTAATCGCTTGTGCGATTGCATTGAAAGACACAGGGGCATTCCAAGACATCCAGCTAGTTCTTGGTGGAGGAGCTATCGCTTCGCTGCTTGTTGTTGCTGCTGGATTGCGGAAAAACCCGTAGGGCTGCAAAACGGCGCGAGACGCGAAGCGTCAGCGTCCTGCGCTAAGTGGGTACTGGGAAGATAGCACCGACAGTCTACACATCTTGGAGATTCTTGATGGTCTACAATGACTTGCCATTCGCTGAAGAAGTGGAGGACGATTTGATGGAATTGCACATCCGCGAGGCAGTGGCATCCGATTATGATGATCTGTGTGTTCTCTTCGAGGAAACAGATGCACTACATCGGGAGAACCTGCCACACATATTCCAGAAGCCAGAAGGCCCTGTTCGTGATGAGGAATACATCCTGGGGCTGATTTCCGACAAGAATGCCGCTCTATTCATCGCCCAGATTGGAAGAGAACCTGTCGGTGCGATCTGTGTCATTGTGAAGGAGTCGCCGGCTGTACCGATATTCGTGCCACGACGCTATGCAGTAATCGACAATCTTGTGGTCAAAGGGAGCGTTCGACGAAGGGGAATAGGCCGGGCGCTAATGAAAAGGGCAGAGAGGTGGGTACGGGCTCAAGGGATGGAGAGCATCGAACTGAATGTCTGGGAATTCAACCAGGATGCCATTGAGTTTTATCGGAAGGTTGGCTACGAAACAGCGAGTCGGAAGATGAGCAAGTGGCTCAAATAGGCAGGGGTGCGCCTTCTTGATGCAATACCAACCTCGCCTGCTGGCTGAACCACGGAAGAGGTAAAAAGGAAATGCGTACAAAACGCGGGCAACGGGCCAACGTTGTGCTGTTCTCTTACAAGACGTTGGGGCATATTTAGGAGTTAGGCGGTGCTTTGAAAGATGGAAATCCTGCTTCGTCCTGCAACCGAAGATGACTATGACTTTCTGTGGTGTCTGCATCGCGCCACAATGCGACTGTATGTCGAAAAGACGTGGGGTTGGGATGAAGATTGGCAAATCCGGTATTCTCAAGAGCATTTCGATCCGACCACACTGGCAATCGTCGAGTCCGACGGAGTTCCTACTGGATGTATCTCCGTTAAGCGGGGGGACGGCGCTATCTTCCTCGCGGCCATCGAGTTAGCACCGGACTATCAGAACCAAGGGATTGGGACGAAGCTGATCCGATCCTTGCTCAACGAGGCCGCCAGTCGGGGTGTTCCCGTCGAACTGCAAGTGCTCAAAGTCAACCCGGCGCAACGTCTCTACGAACGATTGGGCTTCGTCGTGGTCGGGGAAACCGAAACTCACCACATTATGAGGTGGACGCCAGAACACGCCACCTAACACCCGCCTCCGCTGGCGCTCCGGCGGGCGGCTGAGCTTGGCCGTTAGACAACACGAGAGGAGGTCTCACATGAGGACCCGGTTCATCACGGAGAGAAGGTCACCTTTGAAGTTCTTCCTGTTGGTTTTCGCTCTT
>CAZGKH010000328.1:0-5081 GCA_964525665.1 uncultured Anaerolineae bacterium
TACGACCTGTTGGGTTTCCAGGGGCTTATGCTGATCCAACATGATCGTCCGCATCTGTTCCACCATCTTCTGCAAAGGCAACTGGCCAAGACGCGGCAGTTCATGGAAGCGTGGGCCGCCATAGGCATCCATGGTGTCTACGTGGAGGAGGTCTTCACCGGAGCGGACCTAATCTCGCCGCGCAGCTACGACGAGTTTGTGTTCGCCTACAACCGGCCCTACTTCCGCCACATGCGTGCGCTGGGGCTGCTGCCCGTCCACTACGTGTGCGGCGATGTCGTGCCGCGTTTGGACCGCATTGCGCAGTTGGACATAGCAGCCGTGGCGGTTGAGGAGAGCAAGAAGAGCTTTGCTATCGAGATTGAGGACGTGGTGAACCGAGTCGGCGAGCGGGTGGCCGTCTTCGGCAACATTGACGCTGTGCGGTTTGGCCTCCACTCCACCACGGAAGAGATGGCGGCGGAAGTCAAACGCCAGATACGCATCGGCGCCCGGGCGAAAGGCTTTGTGGTCAGCACGGGCAGCCCATTTCCCTTGGACACCAATCCCCGCCTGATTGATACGCTGGTAGCGACCGCGCACTCGCATAGCGCGCGGGCCGGTTGAAAGCGATTCAATCTCTGCCTGGCGCGGCGCAGCCGCAACCAGACCCCCGTATGTGTCATTGCGAGGAAGCGGAGCGACGAAGCAATCTCCATCGTTACCTGCAATTGAAGGTGGGGGATTGCTTCGCTACGCTCGCAATGACATAGCCACCTTGTTTCTTAGCAGGAAGAGGAGCGACGAAGCAATCTCCATCGTTGCCTGCAATTGAAGGCGGAGGATTGCTTCGCTACGCTCGCAATGACACTGTCAAAGTAGAAAGGAGCGCCGCCCAAAATGCAAGCTTATCTTCTAAAACGTTTCTTCATGACCGTTTTGGTGCTACTACTGGTGATTACCTTTCTGTCGCTGCTGGTGCACATCGTTCCCGGCGACCCGGCCAAGACCTTGCTTGGCCCGCGAGCCAACCCCGACTTGATCGCCAAGACCCGCGCGGCCATGGATCTGGATAAACCCATTCCGGTGCAGGTGCGCAATTTCCTCTGGAACGTCTTGCACGGCAGCTTTGGCACGGACGTTTTCACAGGCCGGTCTATTGGTATGCTGGTGGGTAGCGCGCTGCCGCATACCCTTGTGCTGGCCTGGGTCAGTCTGGGGCTGGCCGTCATTATAGGTGTCCCTTTGGGTGTCTACTCAGCGACACACCCCGATTCCTGGCTGGACCGCATCACCGCCGTTGTCTCGATCTCCTTTATCACTGTTCCCTCCTACGTGGGCGGGCTGTTCCTGTTGTTGTTGTTTGCGGTGCAACTTCGGGTAATGCCCGCCATCGGCCTGGGGAAGGATGGCGACGTGGCGGACTACATCAAACACCTGATCCTGCCCGCCACGGCCCTGGCCATTACCTGGGTCGGATATCTGGCCCGGCTGGTGCGCGCCAGCCTGCTCGAGGTGCTCAACGAGACCTACATCCGGGCGGCGATGGCGGTTGGCCTCTCCCAGCGGTTGATCTTCTACAAATACGCGCTCAAGAACGCCCTGATCCCCACGGTAGCGGTATTGGGCGTCGGCATCGGCAATCTGATGGGCGGCGCAGTCTTCGTGGAGCTCATCTTCAGTCGACCTGGCATGGGCACGCTGATTTATAATGCCATCCAGAGCCGCAACTATCCCATTGTCCGCGCCGGCGTTCTGATAATCGCGTTTCTCTTCGTAGCAGCGAATCTGCTTTCCGATCTGGTATACACCTATCTCGATCCCAGAATCCAACTCGATAAGGTGCGAGGTTGAGCGTACTGAAGAAGGCCGCTCTGAGGCCCGTCCCCGGGCCGATTGCCGCACCCGGGGACGGGTGCTAGAGCTTTCAGTAGAGTAGAGGTTAATCATGGAATTTGTCGCCAGACCCACCAATCGCTTTCAGCAGTTTCTCAATCGCATTCCCGTGCTGGGGGATGTGCTCAGACGCCCGCTGGGTGCGCTGGGCTTCTTGATCGTGCTGGGCTTCATGCTCACGGTGATCTTTGCTTCTGTACTGGCACCGTACAGCTATGAAGAGCAGGACATACCCAGCATGCTGCAAGGCCCGTCCAGAGACTACCTGCTGGGCACGGACCATCTGGGCCGCGATCTGCTATCGCGCCTCATCTATGGATCCCGCATTGCCCTCGGGGTCGCCGTGCCGTCGGTCGGCATTGCCCTGGTGGGTGGCATCGCGTTGGGGCTTCTAGCGGGCTACCTGGGGGGGATCGTTGACGATATCGTGGTGGTGATTCTGGACTCGCTAAAGGCGTTCCCGGCCGTCATCCTCGCCCTTACTATTCTGGCGCTGCTGGGCTCATCTTTGCTCAACGTCATCATCGTCATCGGATTGGCCTGGATTCCCGGCTACGCCAGAATCACGCGGGCTCAGGTGTTTTCGGCCAGGCAGAACGTATATGTGGAGGCAGAGCGATCATTGGGGGCCACCAGGGGGCGTATCGTCCTGGTTCATATCTTGCCCAACATCCTGGCCCCCCTCCTCATCTTGGCTGCCATGGATCTACCCGTGGTTATCACCTTTGAGGCGGGGCTTTCCTTCCTGGGACTGGGTGTGCGTCCACCGACGCCATCCTGGGGCGTGATCCTGTCCGATGGCTTCAACTTCATCCGTCAATCACCCTGGCCCATCACCTGGGCGGGCCTGACGTTGATCATCACCACCCTGGGATTCACGCTGTTTGGCGAGACGCTGCGGGATGTGCTCGACCCGCGACTCTCTGGAACCAAAGGAGCCTGATGACATCAGTATTGCAAGTCAAAGACCTGGAAATCAAATACCACACCCGCGAAGGTATTCTGACCGCGATTCGGGATGTCAGCTTTGACGTGGGCGAAGCGGAGATCGTGGGCATTGTGGGCGAATCCGGCTGTGGCAAGAGCACCGTCGCTTCGGCGGTGATGCGCTTGCTGCCGCCCAACGGGGAGATCACGGCCGGCCAAATCATGCTCAGAGGTCAAGACCTGCGCCAGCTCGATCAAGAGCGCATGCGGCAACTCCGGGGCCAGGGGATGGCCATGATCTTTCAGGATGCGATGACCAGTCTCAACCCCGTCTTCAGCGTCGAGCAGCAGATGGTAGACGCCTTGAGAGCCCATCAGTCTGATGGAGGGCGTCAGGGCCGCAAAGCTCTACGAGAGCGCGCCGTTGAGATGCTGGACCGCGTCGGCATTCCCGATGCCGCGCGCCAGATTAAGGAGTACCCCCATCAGTTCTCCGGCGGCATGCGGCAGAGGATCATGATCGCCACCGCTTTGCTTTCCAACCCCTCGCTGCTGGTCGCCGACGAGCCAACCTCTGCCCTGGACGTGACCTTGGAGGCACAGATCATTGATCTCATCCGTGGCCTGCGAGACGAATTGGGAACCGCCATTCTGTACATCACCCACGACCTGGGCGTGGTGGCGCAGTTCTGTGACCGGGTCATCGTCATGTACGCCGGCCACATTGTCGAGTCTGGCGATACCTACAGCATCTTCGAAAACGCCAAGCACCCTTATACCCAGGCGCTGCTGGGCTCCCATCCCACGCACAGCATGAGAGCCCGGCGGCTGAGAACCATCCGCGGGCGGGTTCCCAGCCTGAAAGATCTCCCGTGGGGCTGCAAATTCGCGCCACGCTGCGACTACGCGCGCGAGGTCTGCCACGGTACCGAACCGGAACAGGTGCAAATAGAACAGCAATTGGTTTTGTGCCATGCCTATCAGGTGGGATGGGAGGGTGACGAGCCGGTTGAAAAAACGGCGCCCCCGGCCACAGAACGCGAGCCTCTTAGGGAGGAGGATTCCGTAAGTGCGAAAGAAGAAGTTGTAGTAGAAGCACGGGAGCTGCGCACGCATTTCCGTGACCACGTGGCCCTCCTGGGTCAGATTCTGGGACAGGAGGGGGGAGCCGTCCGGGCAGTTGATGGCGTGGACATCAAGATCCGCCGTGGCGAGACGCTAGGGCTGGTTGGGGAGTCTGGATCGGGAAAGACAACCCTGGGGCGCACCATCCTGCGTCTGGAAAGCCCCACCGACGGGGAGATCGTTGTGCAGGGACAGGACATCACTCATTTGTCCCAGCCAAAGATCAGACCGATGCGCGCCCGCATGCAGATGATCTTCCAGGATCCTTTCTCCAGTCTAAGCCCTCGAATGAAGGTGTCTTCCACCCTCCTAGAGCCGTTCAATATCCACGGCGTTCCGGTAGATGACGAGACGAAAGTTGACGAGCTGCTGGAAATGGTAGGGTTATCGGCTGAGCAGGCCGACAAATATCCGCATCAGCTTTCGGGAGGGCAGGCCCGCAGGGTGGGCATCGCGCGAGCGTTGGCCCTTCGCCCAGACATCCTGGTGGCGGATGAGCCTACCGCCGGCCTGGATGTGTCCGTAGCTGCTGGCATTCTCAACTTGCTAAAGGACCTGCGCGAGAGGCTCAGCCTGAGCTACATCATCATCACCCACAACCTGAACGTGATCAGTTTCATCGCTGATCGGGTGGCGGTGATGTATCTGGGCAAGATCGTCGAGTTGGCCGGGACAGAAGAGTTGTTCACCCAACCCAGGCATCCCTACACCGAAGCCCTGATGTCGGCCATCGCCGTGCCCGATCCCCGGCTGCGCGACAAGAGGCAGCGCATCATCTTGGAAGGCGAGATTCCCAGCCCCCGCAACCCTCCGCCGGGGTGTCCGTTCCACCCCCGTTGTCGCTACACTGAGGAGCGGTGCTCCGTAGAGGTTCCCCCGTTGAGGGCAGTGAACGGTCAAGACCGCCTAACCGCCTGCCACTTTCCTGAGTGCGTGCAGACTGGATTGATCTAGGGCAGTGAGGCCCGAGGCTGAAGCCGTCGGGCTGAAAGAACAAAGCCCTTCGGGCTGGGGGCCGTAGCCTCGCAGGGGCTTTGCTGGCTCAGCGCGGGGGGTTCAGCCCATGCGCGTCAAGTTAAGGGTGGTGTCGTGCTTGCCGGGGCCGCACGGCCATGAAGTGGCCGTGCTACAGAGCTCCCGCCCGATGAAATCGG
>CAZGKH010000329.1:0-5079 GCA_964525665.1 uncultured Anaerolineae bacterium
TCTCCTCGTCGCTCACCGCCACGAACTCACCGCCGGTCTGCCGCACCGCCCGCAGCGCTTTGATGCGGTCGCGGGGCACGCCCACGGAGATGCTATCGGCCAGGGTGTTGAGGACGACGGGCTCAATGTCCTCTGTTCCTTCCTGCCAGGCCTTTACCAGAGGGGCCGCCCCCTCCGCCTGCACGCCCATCAGCTTCGGCATCCTGTCAATGAAACCTAGAGCGCGTAGATCTTTGAGCCCTTTCCAAAGTCCGCCAATGATGCCGCCATCGCCCACGGAGACGAAGATGCGATCAGGGGCCTACCACGCCAACTGCTCGCAGATCTCCAGAGCAGCCGTCTTTTTCCCTTCCGAAAGGTAGGGATTGAAGGCCGTGTTGCGGCTGTACCAGCCGTACTCCTTGGAAGCCTCCAGGCAGAGGTCGAAGGCCTGATCGTAGGTGCCTTTCACCATTATAACGTTGGCCCCGAAGATGAGCAGTTGGGCCACCTTGGCCTGGGGGGCCGTTTGGGGGACGAAGATGTAGGTGGTCAGCCCCACGCTGGCGGTCAGGCCGGCCAGAGACGAGGCGGCGTTGCCTGTGGAGGCACAGGTCATTATGTCACGTCCCAACTCCAGAGCCTTGACCACCCCCACTGCGCTGGCCCGGTCCTTGAACGAGGCCGTCGGCTCCCGGCCGTCATCTTTGACCCAGAGATGCCTGAGACCCAGCCGCTCCCCCAGCCGCTCGGCCCGATACAGCGGCGTCCAGCCCACCTGCAGGGGCGGGGCGAGGCTGGGGTCGGCGATGGGCAAGAGGTCGGCGTAGCGCCAGATGGAATTGGTTGGATCATCAGCCAGCCTCTCCTTGGTCAGCCGCCTACTGATGAGCTCGTAGTCGTAAACGACGTCCACCATGCCCTCGTCGCCGTGCTTGGGGCAAACGTAGAGCACCTCATCAACGTCGTACTCCGCGCCGCAAAGGACGCATTTCAAACCCAGAACGTGATCCATGATTTCCTCCATAGGTGTGAAGTAACTCGAAGTGATGCGTGTTGCGAATTCCGTTAGCGAGTATACCAGCAAATCTCGGTTTCGTCAAGGAGGAAACCCGAGAAAGCGGCCGATTCTGGGAGGCTAACCCAGATTTGCTTGACCAGGGAGATCATGTTATAATGTATTAGCTATATGTGCCAGCAAAACAATCTGGAATCGGGAGGATCTCGCGATGGAAGCAAAAGTGCAAGCTCTTGATCTTGCTACAAAGATTGGTTTTCGTACGAGAAACCTTTCAATAGAAAAGTACAAAAGGCTTTCGGATGGTGAACGCGGCTACTTCCACACCCTGGCACGAGAGGAGAACAAAAGTTGGATCGAAAGCCAATTGCAAGAGCACAGGGCGGGCTGGTTAGTGGTCGTTAACGGTCGGGTCATCGTCCATGGCAGAAGCCTGGACGACTACCCTGATGAGGCTGAAATTAGAGGAATCTGCGAGAAAACGGGAAAATTTCCGTTCGTGTTCGTGAACAATGGATTACTCGCCATTGAGGAAAGTGAGACTACCTGGCACCAAACGGTTCACCCCGATGATTACTATCCCACCCTCGGGCTACGGTTCCTCAGTCTTGATAGAGCAAGAAGTGTCGAGTTGGTAGCCGATTTTGACACCGGTGCCCTGAGTACATTCTCTGAGCTGGACCAATTGGTTTCCAGTGAGATCATCGAAACATCCCTCTTCGATGTCCCACACATCGCCACCCATCTGAATCGCCGCTATTCTTACATCCTGAAGCACGTGCTGGTGCAAGTTGACGAGTCCACCGGCTACCGTCATGAGACTCCGGAAACGGCCATCTGTGTACGCGATTGGCACAATAGCCCATTTGTGCAAATCAATCCATCCCGGGAGGCTTTGGTTGGGCGTCACCTGCCTAACAAGCTGACCCTGCGCTTGAGTCTTGACTTCGTGGCGAGATGTATAGATGTCGACTGATAACTGACCACTGGCATTCCCCCCGTTTCCCCCTGCCTGCTCGCCCCTCTGCTCCACATCCCTTCGAGGCTTCAGCCCTGCTCGTTCTTCGGCTACGCCAAAGCCCGACCGCCCCGCCTTGAGCATTTTGCCATCTTGTGGTATCATACCGGAAGCTGAAAACTAAAAACTGTAAGTTGGAGGTTTAGTCATGATCCCACTTAGACTTCAGTTGCGAAATTTCATGTGCTACCGCGAGCTCGATTCGCTGGATTTCTCCGGCATCCACCTGGCCTGCCTGGCCGGAGACAACGGCCACGGCAAGTCGGCCCTGTTGGATGCCATGACCTGGGTGCTGTGGGGCAAGGCTCGCGCCAAACGCGACGATGAGCTGATCCACCTGGGCCAGACCGAGATGGAAGTGGAGTTCGAATTTGCCCTAGGCGATAATCACTACCGCGTCATCCGCAAGCGGGACAGCCGCGGCCGAGGGCAGGGCTCTCTGGAGCTACAGGTGCGCGACGGCGACCTGTTCCGCCCCCTCACCGAACCCACCAAGCGCCAGACCCAGGCCCGCATCAACAGGATCCTGCGCATGGACTACGAGACCTTCATCAACTCGGCCTTCCTCCTGCAGGGGCGCGCCGACGAGTTCACCACCAAGACCCCTGCCGAACGCAAGCGTGTCCTGGGTGAAATCCTGGGCCTCTCCCTCTACGATCAGTACGAAGAGCGAGCCAAGCAGCGGGCCAAGGCCAGGGAAATCGAAACCGAGCAGATCACCGCTCAAGTCCAAGAAATGGAGCGGGAGCTGGGACGAAAGCCGGAATACGAGAAGGAGCTAAGACAAGCTCAGGCCGACGTTGAGAGCTTGAGTATCACCCTGCGAGGGGCCGAAGAAGAGTTGCGCAAGCTGCGAGAGGAATGGAAGGAACTGGATCTCAAGCGTACCCAGATCGGGGAGCTCTCGGATCGGCTGGCCCAGGGGGAGCGAGAGCTGGCCGAAATCAGGAAGCAGATGGCCACCTGTCAGGAACGCCTGGCCGAGTACGAGGCGGTCATAAAGGATCGAAAACTCATCGAAGACGGCTTCGCCGCTCTGACCACAGCCCGCCAACACCACGAGTCGCTGAACGAGAACCTGGCGCAATTGGTGAAACTGAACGAGCGCAAGGGCCGGTTGGAGGCGGCCATCGCCGAGGGCAAGCATGCCCTGTCGCTGGAAGAGCGCCTCTGTTCGGAGAAGGTGAGAGAGCTTTCGGCCCTGGCCCAAGAAGCGGAAGCACTGGAGGCAGAGCTACCCAGGGTCCGTGCTGAACTAGAGCACTTGGCCCTGCACGAGAGAGAACGGAAGGCCAAACAGCAGGAGATAGGAGAGTTGTCCAACGAGAGAGCCAGCCTCAGGACGCAGAACGAGCAGTTCAAGAGCGAAGTGGATTCCCTCAAGGAAAAAAGCGGACTGCTACAGGCTGCCGAAGCTGACTGCCCCCTGTGCGGCCAGGAGCTTTCGGAAGAAGACAGAGTGCGGCTCGCGGAGCAATTCTCCTCCGAGATGAGCGAGAGCGATGCCCTCCATCAAGCCAATCAGGCAAAGATCGAAGCGTTGGCCGCCCGGACACGGGTCTTGGAACAAGAGATCGAGGCCATTGAGCGACAGCTTGCAGCCAGGGGGACGCTACAGAAACGTGAGGCGACGCTGGAGAGGAGCCTGACCGAGGCGAAGGGAGCGGCCGAGGAGTTGGTCAGGCAGCGAGAAAAGCTGGCGGAGTTGGATGACCGCCTGACCAGTGGGAAATACGCCGAGGCCGAACATACCGAACTAATCGAGCTCTTAGGGCAAATTGAGGGGCTGGGCTACGATTCTGAGAAACACGATGAGGTCCGGCGAGACCTGGAACTCCTCAGCCGGTTCGAGGCAGACCAAGCCAGGCTACAAGCAGCCTTGGATCGCGTTGATGAAGAGCGAGCTAACCTGGAACGGCTGCGCAAGAACGAGGCTCGCTGGCAAGAAAACCTGGCTGCCGACCTGGCGAAGAAGGAAGCGCTGGCGCAGGAGTTGACCCGGCTACCCGAGCTAGTCACCCAGTTGGAGAGAAAGAGCAGGGAGTTGGATGGGCTGCGGACCAAGGAAGCCCGTGCCCGCCAGGTGCTGGGGGCGGCCAGGCAGAAGCTGGACTACTGCGATTACCTGACCAAGGAGAAGGCGAAGAAGCTCAAGGAGAGGCGCAAGGTAGCCGAAGAGAAGGCCATCTACGACGAGCTGAGGCTGGCCTTCGGCAAGAAGGGCCTGCAAGCCATGATCATCGAGAGCGCGATCCCTGAGATCGAGGATGAGGCCAACAGGCTCTTGGCCCGGATGACGGACGGGCGCATGCACGTGAGCTTCGAGACCCAGCGTGAGACCCTCAAGGGAGACACCGTGGAGACGCTGGCCATCAAGATCTCCGACGAACTGGGCACCCGCAGCTATGAGCTCTACAGTGGCGGCGAGAGCTTCCGCGTCAACTTCGCCATCCGCATCGCTCTGTCCAAACTGCTGGCCCGCCGCGCCGGGGCCAGGTTGCAGACCCTGGTCATTGACGAGGGCTTCGGCACCCAGGATGCCCAGGGGCGGGAGCGACTGGTGGAAGCCATCAATTCCATCCAGGAGGATTTCGAGCGCATCCTGGTCATCACCCACATTGAGGAGCTGAGGGACGCCTTCCCCGTGCGCATTGACGTCTTCAAGACGCCCCAGGGTTCGCAGGTAATGATCAACTGATTATCTTGACAGAGATCCGGTTTCACAGTATACTAAACCATAAGATTTTCTGATAAACGCGTACGTAAGATTTAGGAGGCAACGATGAGCGATATCCAATTGTCAACTGTCAAAACCTTTTATGACCAACAGGGTGTCCCTCGCGAAGTATTGTTGAGCTACGACATCTACCGCGAAATGCTGAGATCAATCCGTGAGCTGGCGGCCGAGACTAAGCAAGCATATTTCTGGACGGAACAGTGGCAGGCAATGGAACGAGCCGCAGACGAGGCCATTGTCCAGGGTCAATTCCGCACCTTTGACTCGATGGATGAGATGCTTGATTTCCTGGATGCCCAATGGCCCCCTGAAAACATTCTGGGAGGC
>CAZGKH010000330.1:0-5067 GCA_964525665.1 uncultured Anaerolineae bacterium
GACCTGGTCAGTGAGACGCCAGCCCCGACTACGCGGCAGCCACCCGCGCACTCCGTCGCCGCGTCGAGCGCGCCGGGTGCCCCACGTATCGCACAGTGCCGCTCGGCCGTCGAGCCGTCAATGCTGACAGAGATACGACGCACGCCCGCCTCTTTGAACTTGCGCACTACCTCGGGCGTGATGAGCGTGCCGTTGGGCGAGACAGCCATCCGTAGGCCCCGCCGGGTGCCGTGGGCGGCGATCTCGAAGATGTCGGGCCGCATCAGCGGTTCGCCGCCGCTGATGACAAAGATGGGCTGGCTGAACTCGGCCAACTGGTCAACCAGTCCGAAAACCTCTTCCGTCGTCAGTTCGTCCGGCTCTGGTGTGGTCTGGGCGCTGGCTCGGCAGTGCACGCAGGCCAGGTTGCAGGCCACGGTTGATTCCCAGGCCACAATGCGGGGGCCTTTGACGTCCAGTGCAGATTTCATCGTTCCAGTACCTTTCAGTTGACACCCAACCACCGGGCCACATCTTTGGCCCAATAGGTAATGATAACATCCGCCCCGGCGCGTTTGATGCTGGTCAGACACTCCATCGCCACCCGCTGCTCGTCGAGCCAACCCCGCGCGGCGGCGGCCTTGACCATGCTGTACTCGCCGCTGACGTTGTAGGCGGCGACCGGGTAGTCAAAGCGGTCGTGCACCTGACGGATGATGTCCAGGTAGGGCAAGGCGGGCTTGACCATGACCATGTCCGCCCCCTCCTCGATATCCAACGCCACCTCCCGCAGGGCCTCCCGAGCGTTTGGTGGATCCATCTGATGAGAACGGCGGTCGCCAAACTTGGGAGGCGACTGGGCTGCATCGCGGAAAGGGCCGTAGAAAGACGAAGCGTACTTGGCAGCATAGGACATGATGGCCGTGTTCTGGTAGCTGTTCTCGTCCAGCGCCTCACGGATGGCCCACACCTGACCGTCTATCATGCCGCTGGGAGCGACGATGTCGGCACCGGCGGCGGCGTGGGAGAGCGCGGCTTTGGCCAGATACCCCAACGTCTCGTCGTTTTGCACGTAGCCGTCCCGCACTACGCCGCAGTGGCCGTGACTGGTGTACTCGCATAGGCAGACGTCAGTGACCACCACCAAATCCGGCACTGCCTCCTTGATGGTTCGGATAGCCTGCTGGACGATGCCGTGCTCGTCGTAATTCTCCGAGCCCACCTCGTCCTTCACGGCGGGCAAGCCGAAGAGGATAACGGCCGGGATGCCGAGGGTGGCGATCTCCTCTGCCTCGGTGGAGAGCATGTCTATGGACCAATGATAGCTACCGGGCATGGAGGGGATTTCCTTCTTCACCCCCTGGCCGTGAACGACGAACAGAGGATAGATGAGATCATCTACAGAAAGCTTGGTCTCCCGCACCATGCTCCGTAGGGCTTCCGTACGTCGCAGGCGACGGGGACGGTAAACAGAAAACAGGCTCATAATCCAATTTCCTCATCTGTCAGATAACAGGCCGGATCCGGAGCCCACACGTCACCGTAGACAGCCTCGGCCCGTACCCGGAAGTTCCCATTACAAATGTCCAGCCATTTACACCTGGCGCAACGTCCTTTGAGGAGCGGCTGGCGGTTTTTAAGGCCGGCCATCAGCGGGTCCGACGTATCCGGCCAGATCTGGCTGAAGGGCCGCTCCCGCACGTTACCAAAGGAATAGTGCTGCCAGAACTGGTCGGCGTGGACGTTGCCCAGGTGGTCAATGGCCCCGATCCTCACCCCAGAGCCATTGCCGCCGTTCCACGAAAGGAGCTGCATCACCTCCTCGGCACGCTCCGGCTGTTCCCGCTCCACCCTCATATAGAGGTAAGGGCCATCAGTGTGGTTATCCACAGTGAGGATCTCCAGATCTACCCCACGACGATGGAAGTCTTCGGCGCGGTCGAAGATCATGTCCACAGCGTCCCGGCTTTCTTCTAAGGTCAAATCATCGGCCTTCATGCGCGCGCCTCGACCGGCATAGACCAGGTGGTAGAAACAGGCTCGCTTGATGTTCTCCTCCTCCAGGAGATCCAGGATAGCGGAGAGGTCATCGTAGCTGTGCTTGTTGAGGGTGAGGCGCAGGCCCACCCTGATGCCCGCCTCGGTACAGTTCCGGATGCCCAGCACAGCCTCCTCAAAGGCCCCCTGCTGGCCTCGGAACCTATTGTTGGTTTCGCCGATGCCGTCCAGGCTCACGCCTACGTAGGAGAAGCCGGCCTCCTTGATCTTCTCGGCAGCCTCATGGCTGATGAGAGTACCGTTGGTAGAGATGACCGCTCGGAGGCCTTGTTCCACCGCATAGGCCCCCAGCTCAAAGAGATCCTCCCGCATCAGCGGTTCGCCGCCGGAGAAGAGGAACACCGGTACCCCAAATTGAGCCAGATCGTCAATGAGAGACTTGGCCTCCGCAGTGGTCAGCTCGTCCGGATCGGGTTGGCTCTTGGCTGTGTAGTAACAATGAATGCAGTGCAAATTGCAAGCTTTGGTCATATTCCAGACCACTATTGGCTTCTTATCTCGGGTGAACTGCAACAAGTGACTGGGCGATTTCGCGCTCCGCCGCCCATAACGCAGGGCATCGGACGGGGTGACGGTCCCGCACAGCAACTTTGTGACACCGATCATCTTTCTCCTCTCTTTACCATCGCATTGACAATAACCCTAATCAATCTCTCGATAGTGTATTCTTCTGCCACCACATCCACCCTTATCCCCAACTCTCTGGCTGTCCTCGCCGTTATCGGCCCGATACAGGCGACCGTCACCCCCTTGAGCATTTCGAGCTTTCTCGGAAAGTGCTCGGAGCCCCGTCCTCGGGGCGGCTTTTGCAGCTCTACTTCGCCAGCGACGCCCCCGGGGACGGGGGCTGGGAGCGTCTTCAAAGACTTCCCGACTTCGTCCAGGACTTCGCTGTCGCCGTCACCCAGCAGGGCCACAAAGTTGCGCACCGTGGAGGAGCTGGTAAAGGTGACTATGTCTATTTCGCCAGCCAGGAGCATGTCCTTGACCTGCTCGTCGAATGAGTCTCCCAGAATGGTACGGTAGGCAACGACCTCGTCTACGTCTGCCCCTGCCTCTGCCAGCTCCACAGCCAGCATCTCGCGGGCGACGTCTGCGCGGGGCAACAAGATTCGCTGCCCCTCTACATCACCGATCCCCTCCACGATAGCTTCAGCCACGTATTTCTTGGGCACGTAGTCAACGTTGAGGCAGTAGCGGGAAAGCTCCGCCGCCGTGGCCGGGCCAATGGCGCATATCTTGATCCCTCCCAGGGCTCGAATATCCTTGCCTTGAGCTTTCAGCCTCTCGACAAACGCCTTCACGCCGTTGACGCTGGTGAAGATGACCCAATCGTAGTGAGACAATCGCCGGATGGCCTCATCCAGGGGCGAGTAGTCATCAGGAGGGACGATCTGGATGACAGGGAACTCGATGGGCTCCGCTCCCAGCTCCATGAGCCTCTCGGAGAGGACACTGGCCTGCTCACGGGAGCGAGTGACCAGCACCTGCTTGCCGAAGAGGGGCCTCCTGTCCAGCCTGTCGAACCAACGCAGCTTCTCTCGCAGGGAAACGACCTGGCCAACCACAATAACCGCCGGGGGCTTCAGGCCTGCCGTTTGGACCTTCGCCACGATATCGGCCAAAGTGCCGCGCACTGTCTCCTGGCGTGGTTCGGTCCCCCAGCGGATCAGGGCCACGGGCGTCTGGGGCGAACGACCATGTTTGATCAATTGCTCGACGATCAACGGCAGTTTACCCACTCCCATGAGGAAGACGAGAGTGTCAATGCCCGTTGAGATCTTCGTCCAGTCAATGTCGGAGTCTTCTTTAGTGGGGTCTTCGTGGCCGGTGATTACGGCGAAGGTGCTGGTGAAATCCCGATGGGTGACAGGGATGCCAGCATAGGCCGGTGCAGCGATGGCGCTGGTCACGCCGGGCACGACCTCGAAGGGGATACCCGCCTCGGCCAGAACCTCGGCCTCCTCTCCACCCCTCCCGAAGACAAAGGGATCGCCCCCCTTGAGGCGAACGACCACCTTGCCCTCCCTGCCTTTCTCAATCAGGAGAGCGTTGATCTCCCTCTGGGGGACAGGGTGTTTACCCGCCGTCTTACCCACATAGATGAGCTCGGCCCCTTCCCTGACCTCTCGCAAGAGGCGTGGATTGGCCAAGCGGTCGTAGACAACGGCATCGGCCTGACGGAGACATTCCAACCCTTTCACCGTGATCAACTTTGGATGGCCTGGCCCCGCTCCAACCAAGTAGACGATACCGCTACTACTTATCACCCCTCACCTCATCCAAAATATCTCCCGCCCCCATCTCAAGAACACGCATGGCCATCTCCTCACCAGCCAGTTCAGCCTCGGTGGTGTTTCCTGCCACTTTGTGCCGAATCACTTTTCGTCCGTCCAGAGTAGCCACCATCCCCCTGATGATCAACTGACCATCTCTCACGATCCCATAGGCAGCCAAGGGCACCTGACAGCTTCCTTCCTCCTGCTGGACTTGGGCGCCGGTCTGGTGTGTCACCAAATGGCGCAAGAAGGCCCGCTCAGCGGTGATGGCGACGCGGGTGGGCTCGTGGTCCAGCGCGGCCACGATCCGCTGCGTCCGTCGGTCGTCCTCGCGCACTTCTACAGCCAGGGCCCCCTGTCCCACGGCGGGCAGGATGACATCTGGGGAGATGTACTCAGTTATACGGTCTTCGTAGCCCAGGCGGGAGATGCCAGCGGCCGCCAGGACGATAGCATCGTACTCTTCTGTCTGCGCTTTGCGCAACCTGGTGTCCACATTGCCCCGCAGGTTGACTATCTGGAAATCGGACCGATGCGCGAGGAGCTGTGCCCGTCGCCGCAAGCTGCCGGTGCCCAGCCGCGCCTCCTGCGGCAGTTTGTCCAGGGGCAAGCCTAGCCTGGAAATCAAGACATCACGGGGATCGGCCCGTTTGGTCACGGCCCCGATGAGCAGGCCCAGCGGCAACTCTGTCGGCATATCCTTCAGGCTGTGGACTGCCAGGTCTATCTCACCCTGCAGCAGCGCCTCCTC
>CAZGKH010000331.1:0-5046 GCA_964525665.1 uncultured Anaerolineae bacterium
CTTTATCGTCCTCGTCAACATTCCAGGTGGACCGCTGCAATCCCTTCAAAGCGCGTCCTGGCTGGGACGAATGGGGGAGGTATTCTCCTTCGCGCGTATTCTCTACTGGCAAGGCATGGTGGATCTGATCCTGCCCCACGAGCCCCTCCAATACCCCGACGGCCACAGCGACCCCTTCAATTCCATCCGGCCGCTGGTGGGCTATGGGCCCGAATCTCTCCGTGTGGTCTACAACCGCTTCCGCCTTCCCATACATTGGCGCTACGAACAGGCCGCCTTGACCCGTGCTCACAACGAAACCTTCGATGCGCTTGCCACCACTGGACTGTTGGGCCTGGCCGCTTACCTGTTCCTGTTCCTGAGCATCTTCTACTACGGGCTCAAATGGCTGGGGTTGCTGGAGGCGAAGAGACAGCGCCTGCAGTTGCTGGGCCTGGTACTCGTATTTTCCCTCGTCGTCATCGTCTTCTCCTGGCGGCAGGTTGGTCTTCACTTCTTCGGCGTAGCCCTCAGCATAGGCATAGTCGCCGGGCTGGCCATCTACCTCACCACTATCGCCCTCGTCTTCGCCATACGGATGCTCACTTCCGGGAAATCCCCGCTGCCGCCCCTGCATGACCACCACTTTCTCATCCTCTCCCTCCTGGCGGCTCTCGTGACCCACTTCGTCGAGATCAACTTTGGCATCGCCGTCACTGCCACCCGCACTACCTTCTGGGCCTATGCCGGGCTTCTCGTGGTGACGGGGCTGAACCTGGTTCGGGCCCAGCCCGCCACCCAGTCAGCGAAAAGGCGGCGCAGGACACGGCAGCAGAAAAGGGATGCCCCATCACCTCCTCCCTCGCAGAGAACCCTCCCTGGCTGGCTGTGGCCCACGTTGGGCAGCGCGGTGCTGGGAGGGTTCATCCTGGGGACGCTGGCCTTCAGCTTCGTCATCAACCCAGAGGGGTTGAGCAGCGCGGGGCGCATCTTATGGCGCGCGCTCACCATCCTGCCCATGCAGGAAGGACGTACATCGTATGGGATTCTGATTCTCGTGATTCTGACCTGGTTGGTGACGGGCGTCATCTTTGTCTCAGAGATGGCCGGGCGCGAGGGGTTCAAAAGGCGAGCCTCCGACTGGCTGCGGATCAGCCTGCTGTACCTGGCCGTCTCGCTTGGTTGGGGCTTGATCTTCGCCTTCTTGCTGGCCGGGCGTCTGGCCACGTTGCCGGGTACGCTCTCTGGCCCACAGGACATACAAGATGCGCTGCTGCTCACCAACCGCATCGTGTCTCAGATAACCCGCTACTATGGCTTTGTCGCCTTCGTGCTCCTGGCCGGCGGACTGATCTTGATGAGAGAGCGCAAGCTACCCAGGATGCAAACCACAGTTTGGGGGGCGGTGGCGCTCGTCCCGCTGCTGGTGTTGGCCGGCTACCTCTCCGTGCGGTACAATCTGACACCCATCCAGGCCGACGTCGTCCACAAACAGGCCGCCCCTTACGACAACGAGGGGGAATGGGACGTGGCCATCGCTCACTATGAGCGGGCGATCGGACTAGCCCCCCGCCAGGGCTGGTACTATGCCTCGCTGGGCAGAGGTTATCAGAAAAAAGTGACCAGCATCAGCGACCCCGCGCAACAGGACCAGTTGTTTCAGATGGCCGAGCAGAGTTTTATTCAGGCGCGGGAGATCAATCCCCTTGAGATCACCCACAGCACCAACCTGGCCGACTTGTATCGCCAGTGGTACGAGCTGGCGTCCGATCCGGCGCAGAAGGAGCGATTGGGCCGGCAGGCCAACGCCAATTATGAGATCGCCACCACGTTGAGCCCCAACGATGCTGTCCTGTGGAACACGAAGGGGAATTTCCACTCGCAGCTCGGCCAGTTGGAGGAGGCCGCTGAAGCGTATGAGCACGTGGTAGGGATGTTTCCCCTTTCCCACGAGATCTGGCAAACCCTGGGCACTGTCTACGCCCAGTTAGACCGCCTGGATGAGGCCGTCGCCGCCACCCAGGAGTCGCTGGAACTGGCGCCGGAAGCAGAGAATGCCTGGGATGCCCACCAAACCCTGGCCACTCTTTATAGCCAACTGGGCCAGTCAGAGGATGCGCTTTCCCAGGCCCAAATGGCCTGGCAACTCGCCCCTGAGGAGCAAAAGCCCGCTCTTCAAGACCTGATCGCACAATTGCAAGAAGCGAGACCCTAAAGGTTTATAAAACCTTTAGGGTCTGCACCTGCCTTTTTGCTATGAGGGCCATTTTATGTTATAATTGAGTTGTCTACAGACCGAAACGAGCGGGGGAAGAGATGTCTCCAGACGATCACCCTAGCGTTTCACCAACACCAGAGGAACTGCTTCAGCGGGGCATAACAGCCGCGCGAGAGGAGCGACGTGGAGAGGCTCGCCGCTGTTTGCAGCAGGTTCTGGCCTTGGATCCCCTTAACGAAGAAGCATGGCTCTGGCTGGGCAGAATCGCCTCTGACCCTCGCTCTGCTTTGGCCTACTTCACTCAGGTGTTAGACATCAATCCCCAAAACCAGCGGGCCAGGGACGGGTTCAGCTCAACCAGAGCCAGGTTAGTGGAAAAAGACAACCCGCCTCTTGCCCCCTTGGCCTCCGAACGCAAATCTTCTTCTTCACTTTCTCCAGTCTTCGCCAACCTCCTTGCCTTCTTCAAGAGCAATAGCTCTCTCATTGGATGGGTAGGGCTGGTTCTGCTGGCTTTAGTTCTGGTGGCCAACGGCTGGGCCGTTGGCTTGGGCCAGGCAGCCTGGGATCAGTGGATAGCTACCAGCACACCAACCCCCACCGCCACACCGGTTCCCACACCTACGCCCACCACAGAACAGTTGTTGGCCCCCTTGTGGTCAAAATTGCACGGTGCCTGGGATAACCAGGCCTGGAGCTATGTCATCGAGCTGTTGGATCAGATCAGGAGCATTGATCCTGCCAATGCCGATGCCGAGGAGAAGCTCTTCGCTGCCCACTTCAACTTTGCCACCCAGCTTGTTAAGGAGGGCCAACTGGAGGAGGCCGTCACCCACTTCGACCAGACGCTCCTGCTGCGGCCTGACTATTTCCCGGCTCAAGAGGAGCAAGAGTTGGCTGTCACCTACTTGAAAGGCGTAGAGAGCCATCACCGGGGTGACTGGTCAGAGACCATTGACTACTTGGAGAAGGTGTACCTGAAAGATTACAAGTATCAAGATGTAGGGGCGTTGCTCTACGAGGCTCATTGGCGGCAAGGGGCCGTCCTTCAAGACGAGGGCCAATTGGCCGAAGCCCTTGCCGAATACCGACGGGCTTTGGACATACGGCCCTTCGGAACAGAGGCCCAGACCGGGCGGGCCGAAGTGACGGCTCGGCTGAAACGCATTGAGGTTGACGTGTCGGAGCAAAGGCTCACTGCTTGGGATGGTGAAACCCTGGTCTACGATTTCGTCGCCTCCACGGGCAAATCTGGAACTCCCACCCGCTATGGCAGATTCAGCATTATAAGCAAGCTTCCTGAGGCTTATGGCAGCGCATGGGATATATGGATGCCCCATTGGATGGGCATCTATTGGGCTGGCGGCAGCGAGAATGGAATTCACGGCCTGCCCATTCTCAACACCGGCCAGACCCTGTGGTCGGGATACCTGGGCCAGAGGATTTCCTATGGCTGCGTCGTCCTGGATACCTGGGCGGCCAAGCAACTATACGATTGGGCCGACATCGGCACTGAGGTGATCATCCGAGAGTGAAATGTGACAAATTTGCAAAAATGTGCTAAAATTGTTGAAAATCGCCTGATTGTTTATAGAGGGGAGGTCTAGCTCAAATGGCACCTGAAACTAATGTACCCGGTTTTATTGACATCAATATTCTGCCAGAGCAACACCGGCCGCGTCAATTGCCCCGAAGGATAATACTACTAGCGGCGGTAGCGGTTCTTCTGGCCATCCTTCTCTTGGCCCTCTACCTTGTCTCCGCCAGGATGCGCAGCGATGTCACTGCTCTGGACGATGAGGTTTTCTTCGCTCAAAGAGACCTGGAAACGGTGAGCACTCCCGCCCCTGAGGTGCAAGAGCTTATGAACACCTTGAGCCAGATCCAGGCGTCTAGTAGCGAACTGGAGGAGGGACGCTCCGCCATCGCGGTTGACCGCGCAGATTGGCTGGACATCATGGCTGCCATCAGCAACTACAACCCGGATGAGCTTGCTCTTGATTCTCTAGCTCAGGACAATAGCCAAATCACCCTCAAAGGACGAGCCATTGACAAGCCCGTTGTGGACGACTACGCCAATTCTCTCAAGGCCTCCAATCTCTTCGCCTCCGTGAATGTTCAGTCTATCACCAGCGTTGAGACCCCCTTTGCCCCAACAACTATCACCCCGCCAGCGGTAACCGTAACGGCCACCAGAGAGATAACACCCACGGAGCCGATAACGCCCAGTGTGACGCTAACACCTACGGTGGCTACTACACCTGTTGGTCCCGACGGATACGAGATAGACGACTTCCAGGCCAAGGACATCCTCCTGGGGCAAACGCAGTTGCACAACTTCTATCCCGTCTACGACGTTGACAAAGTCAAGTTCCTGGCCAAAGCAGGGCGCCACTATCGAGTCTATACCTCAGACCTGGCTCCTGGAGTGGATACTGTCATAGAGGTGAACGCTGGCGGCAACGTTCATAGCAACGACGATTGCACTGTTGGCTCAGGAGATCTGAGTTCGTGCCTGGTGTTTCAAGTCACTACTGACTATGACGTGGATGCTACCATCAGGATAAAGAACCGGGATCAATATGGGCCGGACATGTGGTACCAGGTCACTCTGGAGGAGATTGCGGCGACGCCCACGCCGATCCCCACCAATACACCTGTCCCCACCAACACGCCTGTCCCCACCAACACGCCGCTGCCGACCGCCACGCCACTGCCGACCGCTACACCGGTACCAACGGAAACTCCCATTCCCCCCACGCCAACGCCGGACCTGCGCGACCCCTACGAACCCGACGATCCTGACCCCAAACCCATCGGCGTATCAGAGACACAGTCGCACAGCTTCT
>CAZGKH010000332.1:0-3081 GCA_964525665.1 uncultured Anaerolineae bacterium
TCCGCCGCCTGCTGCAAAATCTCCTTTGGGACGCCAGTAATCTCTTCAACCTGGGACGTTTCACGTTTTACGTTTGACGTTTTACGTTTGACTAGCCCATTGAGCAACGCCGTCTCACTACCAGGCTTGTAGGCCAGCCAGGGGCCGCCATAGCGATTCAGTGCTATGCGGCGCGGATTGGCCACGATGATCTTCGCCCCCTTGGTGAGCACGGCTCGCCTGATGAAAAGCTCGACGATGGGCGCTTCCTCGGCGGGATCAACGCCCATCAAGAAGATGACATCGGCTTCATTTAGCTCCGCCAGAGAGTTCAGTGGCCTGGCCTCGTCGGGCATGCGCCCGATGTGGTCAACGTTGTTGGTGCCCACCACGGCCCGCATGAATCTTTGGAAGAGGTAGTTGGCCTCGTTGGTGGCCCTGGTCGAGCCAATGCCCCCCACGCTCTCTGGCCCGCTCTCCTCTACGATCTCGCCCAAGCGTCGGCCTATCAGGGTTAACGCCTCTTGCCAGGTGGCAGGCTCTAGCTTGTCGCCTCTTCTGACCAAGGGCGTCTTCAGCCTGTTGGGGCTGTGGGCGAAGGCATGGCCGAAGCGACCTTTGTCGCAGAGCCACTGGTCGTTGACCTCGGCGTTCTCCCTCGCCCCGATGCGGCGCAGTTTGTTCATCTTGACGTCCAGGGTGACGTTGCAGCCCACACTGCAATAGGGGCAGATGCTGGCCGTGCGCTCCAGTTCCCAACTGCGGGCTTGGAAGCGGAAGACGCGGCTGGTGAGGGCCCCCACAGGGCAGACGTCCATGGTGTTGCCCGAGAAGATAGAATTGAAGGGATAACCTGGGAAAGTGTCCACGATGGTCAGCCGGCCCCGCTCAAAGCAGTCTAACTGCGCTTCGTCGGCCCACTGCTCCAAGAATCGCACGCAGCGACGACACAGGATGCAGCGTTCCTCATCCTTGACAATCAGGGGGCTGAGAGCGTGGGCCTTTCTCTTGTGGCGCTTCTCCTCGATGAAGCGGCTCTCAGTGGTGCCGTACTTGAAGGCCCAATCCTGGAGGGAGCACTCCCCGCCCTTATCACAGACAGGGCAATCGAGAGGGTGGTTGATGAGGAGGAATTCCAGCATCCCCTGGCGGGTCTTGATTACCTCTGGGGTGTTGGTGTGCACCACCATCCCCTCTCGCACGCGCGTAGTGCAGGCTGTCTGCAGGCCCCGCATCTTCTCGATCTCAACCAGGCACAGTCGGCAGCCCCCCAGCGGGAGCAACTTCTCGTAGTAGCAGAGGGTGGGAATCTCGATGCCGATGCTCTCGGCGGCTTTCAGCACCAGGGTTCCCGCCGGGACTGTTGCCTCTTGGTCATCTATGGTTAAGGTTGTCATTGGCTCCATGTATCAAAACCTTGTCCGCTGCCCGTTTTAGCCCAGCTCTGCAGGAGGATGTTCTCCTTTGGTGTATTTGTGATTGTTACAGCTTCGGGCGAACTCAATTGCTCGACGGCTTTCAGTAACTCCTTGTAGGACAATTGTGCTTCAACTTGGATGGTTGACATTCTTCGCCTCCTGTACCAGATCTACACTCAACGAGAAACTACTCCAGACAGCGCTTTTCATGAATATGATACAGGTATTCATCGCGGAAGTGCCTGATGCTGGAGGTGACGGGACCCAAAGCTGCGTCGCCCAGGGGGCAGAAGCTCTTGCCGCCGATGTTGTCGCAGATGTCCAGGAGGAGGTCAAGGTCCTCTTCTCGCCCCCCCCCGCGCTCGATGCGGCGAAGTATTTTGTACATCCAATCGGTGCCCTCGCGGCAGGGGAGGCACTTGCCACAGGACTCGTGGCGGAAGAAGGCGGCCAACCGCTCCACTGCCTTGACGATGCAGGTGTCCTGGCCGATGACGATCACCGCGCCGGAGCCCAGCATCGAGCCGGCCTCCATCAGCGATTCGTAGTCCAGATTGATCCGGTCTATCACCTCAGCGGGCAGCATCGGCGTGGAGGCCCCGCCAGGGATGACGGCCTTGAAGGGCTTTCCGTTCAGCGGCCCACCAGCGTAGTCGTGGATGAGCGTCCGCAGGGGCGCGCCCAGGGGCAGCTCGTAGACGCCGGGCTTCTTGACGTGGCCGCTGATGCTGAACAGCTTTGGCCCTGGG
The DNA here is from genome assembly GCA_964525665.1 of uncultured Anaerolineae bacterium. GTDB lineage: Bacteria > Chloroflexota > Anaerolineae > VGOG01 > VGOG01 > CAYMKL01. The sequence continues at coordinate 2,147 of CAZGKH010000332.1, forward strand.
CTCCTCTGCGTCCCGAAGCCCCGGTACCACTCGGCCCCGTGCTGGACGATGAAGGGCACGTTGAACAGGGTCTCCACGTTGTTGATGATGGTCGGCTTGCGATAGACGCCCTGGCTGGCCGGGAAGGGCGGCTTGAGCTTGGGATGGCCGCGTTTGCCCTCCAGCGAGCTGAGCAGCGCGGTCTCCTCGCCGCAGATGTAGGCGCCCGCTCCGCGATGCACGACCAGTTCCAGATCGTAGCCGCTGCCCAGAATGTCCTGGCCCAGGTAGCCCTTCTCGTAGGCTTGTTCGATGGCGTGTTCCAGTCGCTCGGCCCCGAAGGCGTACTCCCCGCGGATGTAGATAAAAGCCAGTTCCGCCTGGCAGGCGTAGGAGGAGATGATGATGCCTTCGATGAGCCCGTGGGGGTCGTGTTCGATGAGCACCCGGTCTTTGAAAGTGCCAGGCTCGCCCTCATCGGCGTTGCACACCAGATAGCGGGGGTAGACGCCTTTGGGCAGGAAGCCCCATTTCACCCCCGCCGGGAACCCGGCTCCGCCCCGGCCCCTCAGGCCCGAAGCTTTGACCAGCTCCACTAGCTCCTGGGGTTGGTACTCCTTCAGCGCCTTGTCCAGGGCCTGATACCCGCCCCGCTCGATGTAGGTTTTGATGTCGTGGGAATCGGGGATACCCACGTTTCGCAAGAGGACCTTTTCGTCCATTTGGTTGCTTTGCTTAACCTCGTACTTTTCCAAACTTCAAATTTGCCACTGATTCATCCGTTGGCTGATTAGCGCACAACGACCTGGACGGAGTAGGTCTCCAGTGGTTCCACGTCCTTTTCCCAAGAGCGGCGGTAGGCCAATGAAGCTGAATCTGTTGTTGAGCATTTCAGTTATTCCTTTTGAGAGGCTCATGCGGAAGTGGACGCTGACGTATCCAACCGCGTCCAATCA
>CAZGKH010000332.1:3181-5031 GCA_964525665.1 uncultured Anaerolineae bacterium
TTCATCCGTCACGCCGGGGGAGTCCTCAATGATGCTGGCGACATCATGTCCAGCAGCACGCAGACGACGAATGCTGGCTACCGGGACATTCTCATTCGCCAAGAATTGCATCAGGCGGCTCCAGCGGGTGCAAGGACGAACAATGCTTCTTCGCGCATACATTCTGTCGCAAAGGCAAACACTGCTCGCAGGCTTTGTGGCGTGAGAGTGGGATAATTGTCCAACACTTGCTTCTCGGTCCACCCGGCAGCAAATAGGCCAAGAAGAAACTCGACGGAAAGCCGCGTGCCTTTGACCACCGGTTTGCCCAACAGCACTTCCGCATCAGAGTGGATGTGCTTTCTCCAGTCCATTGCTTCTCCCTTTCTCCATGTCTGTTAGGTTAGAGTGTCATCACCGCACCACGACCTGGATGGAGTAAGTCTCCAGCGGTTCCACGCCCTCTTCCCAATGGCGGCGATAGGCCAGCTTGAGAGTTGTCTTACCTGCGTTCACTGCCTCGAAGCGGAGGATCTGCACGCCTCCAGCACCGACCAGATCGGATTCCGCCTTGAACTCTGGTTCGCCCACCAGCCGCAGCACCTGCTCATCGAGAGGCTCTGCCACCTCCCACGAGTAGCCGGTGGTCGGATTGCCCTCCAGGGTGACGACCAGGGTTTGGCCCTTTTTGAGTTGTTTCTCGCGGCCGTCATCGTCAATAGTTGCTTTGACCTCCTGCTGCTGCGGGCTGCAGCCAGTCGCCAGGGTCAAGGCTAGCAGCAGGGTAAGCAGTGCGATAAAAGTGAACTTGTTATTGGGCATTTCGGTTGCTCCTTCCGTGGGCTTGACTATCATATACTCAAAATCCAATCACGGTCAACTGCGATTTTCTCAACTTCCACTTTTTGCGTTGTCACGCCCAGCCCAAGCTCCTTCAGTTTATCTATGAGTTGGTCTCCATCAATCAAGTCTATCGCTGGCGCACCATCTCGAGTTGCTTCCTTCATCGCCTCCTTGGTAAAGTTGCCCGTTGTGAGCAACAGGCCCTTATCTGCTCGCCCAACCATTACCCCTCGAAAGTCTCGAACCTGACTGACTGTAACCGAGCCTTGATAGCGTTTGCATTGAAAGATGACGCGAAAACTGAGCAGCCCTCCCAAACGCATAATTCCCTTACCATCAATGCCACCGTCACCGCTTCGCCCGGTCACCTCAACCTGAATGAAGCCCGACTCACGAAGCAATCTTTGCGCAAGCCGCTCAAATGCAGACGGCTCCATTTCCAAAAGGGCGCCCAAAAGCTCATCTCGCCAAGTCGTTTCTTCCTCGGTTTCGTCAAGCGCGTCTTCTGCTGAAACTGCGCGAGCCTTCCTCATTTGCTCCCGCGCAAACCGCGTTACCGCTCTGTGATTTACAAGGTCGAGTTGCCTGCCCTTGGGTGTTAGTGCCCAGACACCTCTGCTGGAGTTCTCAAGTACTCCATACTTCTTCAAGTAGGTTCTTGTCCAGCCGAGCCTGTATTCAACTTCGGTTTGTCCACCTTTCTCTGGGTTATGCAAGACTTCAAGTTGCTCGTCAGATAGGCCCTCGATTTCTGATGCTTTGTAGTTGATTTCTTCGATTGTGCCTGATCCACCAAGATCCTTGAGAGCTTGAATCACAGGATTCATAAAGGCATCAAAAGTGGGAACTTTTACCTCTGTCATCTTCAACCCCTTACTCATTGCTTCTATGCGGGTGCTCAACTCATTGTTAGGTCGCGGTTTTTCCACCAATCACCTGTTCCCATCTCCACCTCCGCCAAAACATGGTCTACCTTCTCCTCAGTCAGATTCTCGTGATACGTCTCATCTACCTGCATCATCGGCGCG
>CAZGKH010000333.1:0-2983 GCA_964525665.1 uncultured Anaerolineae bacterium
ACCACCCGGTGAGGGATGCCCAATCCTCGACACACATCCTCCGCGTTGTCCACCATCTTCTCTAGTTCCTCGTAGGAGTTCTCCTGGGTGGTGAACTTATACATCTCCACCTTGTCGAATTGATGGCCCCGCTTGATGCCCCGCGTATCCTTGCCAGCAGAGAATTTCTCCCGTCGGAAGCAGGGGGAGTAGGCCACGTAGTGCAACGGCAACTGGTCTGCGTCCAGGATCTCGTCGCGATGCAAGTTGGTCAGCGGAATCTCCGCCGTGCCGATGAACCAGAAGTCGTCTTCATGGTCATGGTAGATGTTGGCCTCGAACTTGGGCAACTGGGCTGCCCCGACCATACATTCCCGCTTGACCACGAAGGGCGGGTAGATTTCAGTGTAGCCCTGCTCTTTCACGTGCAGGTCGAGCATCCAGGTTATCAGCGCTCGCTGAAGCCTGGCTCCCAGGCCCTTGAGCACGTAGAAGCGCGTGCCGGAGAGCTTCACCCCCCGCTCGAAGTCAATGATGTCCAACACCGGCCCCAAGTCCCAGTGGGGCAGCGGCTCGAAGTCGAACTCACGGGGTTCGCCCTCAGTGCGCACCACCACGTTCTCGCTGTCATCCTGGCCGATGGGCACCGTCTCGTGGGGCATGTTGGGCACCAGGAGCATGGCCTCTCGAAGCCGTTCGTCCACCTCGCTCACCTGGCCATCCAGGGCTTTGATGCGCTCCCCCACCTGGCGCATCTCGGCGATGAGAGCCTGGCGTTCCTCTCCCTTCTCCATGCGCCCTATCTTCTCAGAAGTGACATTGCGCTGATGCTTCAGGGCTTCCACTTCTGTCAGTAGGCAGCGCCGCTCCTCGTCCAGGGCCAGGATCTCGTCAATGGGCGCGTCGGTATTCAGTTTGACCAGAGCCTCTTTGACCTGGTCTGGGTTCTCGCGGATGAAACCTAGATCAAGCATGACAAACCTCCCTTTGGTTTTAATGAAAACGCTCTTCATCCCTGATAAGGACGAAGAGCGCTCGTGGTGCCACCTTTCTCTGTTGCCGCCTCGCGGTCAGCAACCTCATGGAGTCCTCGGACTCCGGCTCGATAACGGGAGCATCCGGCCCGGCATAATCTGGCTAATGGCCGATAGCTATTTGCCATCTGCTATCCGCCAAACGCCATTTCCGCTGGCGACTCTGGAGGGGATTTCAGCAGCCTTTGACTATCGCTTTTCACCAATGGGCGACTCTCTGTAAGTCTACCGCTGCTTACTCGTCTCCGTCATTGTCTCTTTGACGAGTATCTAATGTTGTCTCAGACAAACGTATTATATCCCAAAATGACATTTTTGTCCAAACGGGCGCTTACCGCCAGAAGAGGCGATTGACCAGGTTGTGCAGCCGGTTCCTCAGAGGAGCAACGAGAAAGGCGACGACTACTGCGGAGACCAGGGTGATGAGCAAGGCTCTCCAGGATATGCCTGCTTTGAACAGGGCAGCCAATACGGTGACCATCAAAATGTAAAGTGCCACTAAGGTTATCCCCAGCACGGTGTACACCAACCCCCAACGGACGATGTGGTCTAGGTCCAGCAAAGATCGCTGTTTGAGGATGGCATAGGTGAGGGCCATGGGAAAGGCGATGGCCGAGGTGACGACGATGCGGGCATCTACCAGGGCCCTTCCGGCGAGGATGTTCGACACCAGCATGACAATGAACGGCAAGAGCGTGAAGGTGATTCCCCCTCCCATCTCCCGCAGTTGTTCCTTAACCTCCGCAGATACCGTGGTCACGTAGGTGTGAACCAAACTGCCGATCCAGCCTAAAAAGCTCAGGGCCGGGCCGAGGAAGAGCAAGTCGAACAATAGGTCATACTCTCCTTTGAGCTGCAAGGGGAACAGATAGGCATTCAGACAACCCAATGCCAACCCAGGCAGATAGAGCATAGCCAGGACGGGGATTCGCCACCTTCGACCTAGCCGCTTTTCCTCGGGGAAGACGATGGAAAAGTGTAAGAAGAGCCCCACCATCAGCCCTGTGCTGACACGCTGCAACACGTTGGCCCAGCGTATGAAAGAGACGTTGACGTTGGTGTTGGTGAAAGAGGCCACCGCCACCGCCAGGCAGAACACGAGATAAACCGTCGCTGCCTTGTCCTGGCCCCGACCAAGATAGACGAGGACACCCGCGATCCAAAAGACCAGAGCTACCAGGTAGTAAATGCCATAACCTTCCAGGAAGATAGGCATGGTCTCGACGGCGAAGGTTAAGGATTTCTCCTGGCCGCCGCGCTCAATTGTGATGGCAGCAGCCTTTTGGCTCTTGATCTCTTTCCAAGCCTGCCTGAACTCATCCCGCGCGTCCAGAGGCACACCCTCCAAACGGAGAAAAATGTCGCCTCTCTGCAAGCCTGCCTGCTCTGCTGGCCCACCTTCACGAACCGCAAATATAACACCATCAGTGTTGTTCCAGTTGAAGCCCAGGGCTGGTAGGCCCAGTTCATAGACATACAAGGCCAGGCCGAGACCAAAAACCAGAAGAGCTAGAGTAACAAGAGGTAGCTTGCTCAGGAGGCTTCGGGCATCCTTAAGAATTATCGAGCTTCTGTTGGCCAGCTTCTCCACGGCAACTCCCTTTCAGCTTTGCTCACTATTCTACTCCATTTTCATTAAAATGTCCATCTTGACAGGATGCCCCTTGCGGCTGACGTGCCGGCAGGGATTTTGCAGAAAACCATTTGCCTCTTGGGGACTTTTGTGATATAATACGCAGGCTGAGAGACGGGCAAGCAAACCTGTCTCTTTATGCTGTCAACTGGCGACAAGCAACAAAAATTCCAATTCTGGAGGAGAGCGTGCTCCTCGACCAAGCCAAGTACATCTACGAGTTCACTCCTCTTGGAGCTTTGGCTCTTAAACTCCACTGTAAGACATCCTCTCCAGCCCTCATGATTTTGGAGGTTGACCCCTCTGGTAATCCTATTTCCTCATTAATTATTGTTGG
>CAZGKH010000333.1:3083-3271 GCA_964525665.1 uncultured Anaerolineae bacterium
GCGAAGGTCTCCGGCTGTTGGGCGAAGGTCTCCGGCTGTTGGGCGAAGGTCTCCGGCTGTTGGGCGAAGGTCTCCGATTGTTGGGCGAAGGTCTCCGATTGTTGGGCGAAGGTCTCCGACCGAGCCCCCAGCGGCGACGGTCGGGAGACCTTGCCGAACAGGAGGGAGACCTTGCCGAACAGGAGGGA
>CAZGKH010000333.1:3371-5024 GCA_964525665.1 uncultured Anaerolineae bacterium
GGGAGACCTTGCCGAACAGGAGGGAGACCTTGCCGAACAGGAGGGAAACCTTGCCGAACAGAAGGCTAATCCTAGCCAGTTTGTCCTATTCTCAAACCTACAAATGGAGGAACAATGATGTTAACCGAAAAACCCGTAACTATCTTTCTGGACGAGCTAGCCAGTTCAGCTCCCGCCCCCGGCGGAGGGAGTACGGCGGCTTTGTCAGGCGCTTTAGGCGCAGCATTGGTCAGCATGGTCTGTAACCTGACGCTGGGCAAGAAGAAGTATGCCGACGTTCAAGAAGACATTGAGGCGCTGCTGGAAAAGTCTGAGGCGCTGCGCACAGAACTGACCGACCTGCTGGAAGAGGACGTCAAGGCCTACACCGCCTACTCAAAAGCGGCCAAGATGCCCCGCGAAACCGATGCGCAGAAGGCCGAGCGAGCCACAGCTATGCAGGCGGCGCTGAAAGGCGCCACCGACGTGCCGCTGCGCATTGCCGAGGCGGCGGTCAGGGTCATGGACCTGTGCATGCCGGCCGCCGAAAAGGGCAACGTCTGGGCTGTGAGCGACGCGGGCGTGGCGGTGCTGATGGCCGAAGCTGCCCTGCGCAGCGCGGCCCTCAACGTGCTCATCAACTTGGGATCCCTCAAAGACAAGGAGTTCGCCGCCCAGAAGCGCGCCAAACTCGACAGCCTGCTGAAAGGCAGAGGCGTCATGCGCGACGTGATCTACGACTACGTAGTGAGCAAGCTGTAGGTAGGGGTGAGCCCCGAGGAGGATAAAACTGATGACTGCAACTATTCTGGATGGTCGAGCTCTGGCCAAGATCATGCGCGCAGAGCTAAATGAGGAAGTTGCCACATTCAAGGATAAGTACGGTGTTACCCCCACTATCGCTGTGGTGAGAGCCGGCGAGGACCCAGGCTCCGTGTGGTACTCCAACGCTATCAAGAAAACGATGGCCGGCCGAGGCATGGAGGCCCAACTCCACGTGCTGCCTGGGACAGCCACTCAAGCGGAGTTGGTAGCCCTGGTCGCCAAACTAAACGCAGACCCCGGTGTTCACGCCATCATGGTACAAGAGCCGATGCCCAAGGGGGTTGACGAGGGCGTGGTGAAGTCTGCCCTTTCGCCAGACAAGGATGCCGATGGAGTGCACGAGATCAACGCCGGCCGGCTGGCTCAGGTAGCTCCGTCCGGCCGGCCAGAAGGGGTTGGCCCCTTCTTCGTGCCAGCCACGCCAGCCGGAGGTATGGAAATCCTGCACCGCTACGGGGTGGAGCTTGAGGGCAAGCACGCTGTAGTCGTTGGTCGGTCCAACATCGTGGGCAAGCCCATGTCCTTGCTGCTCATGCGGGAGAACGCCACGGTGACGATGTGCCATTCCCGCACGGCGGACCTGGCAGCCGTGTGCCGCCAGGCCGACATCCTGTGCGCGGCGGTGGGTCGGGCAGAGATGATCCGAGGCGACTGGATCAAGCCGGGAGCAGTCGTGATTGATTTTGGCGTCAACGATGTGGAAGGCAAGATGGTGGGTGACGTGGCCTACAATGAGGCTGTCGAAGTGGCCGCGATGATCACCCCGGTGCCCGGCGGCACCGGCCCGATGACCAACATTATGCTGGTGAAAAACGTGCTCGAGGCAGCCAGGCGGCAGGTGGCGCGCTA
>CAZGKH010000334.1:0-5015 GCA_964525665.1 uncultured Anaerolineae bacterium
CTTTGTTAACTAATGTTTTGTCCCCTTGCTCAGAGTAACGTGTTTCTTGGGAGGGGCTCAGCCCGAAGCAATCCCCAACCCGCAATGGAGGAGATTGCTTCGCTCCGCTCGCAATGATAGCCTGAATAGCACCTTTGGACGCCCCTCACTTTCGCCGCTCTACTACAAAGTCAGCTAAGTCGAGCATGGCCTGGCGATAGTCGTTGTGGGGCAGAATGGAGAGGGCGTCTCTGCCCCTGGCAACGAATCTCTTGGCTTCGGCCATGGATGATTCGATGGCCCCCGACTCTTTTATCGCCTCTACTGCGGCCCGAACTTCGCCGTCCCCTTCACCTCGGACTCTTAGCATCCTGGCCACTGTCTCATCCTCTGGATGTACCTCAAGGAAACAGATGGCGGGCAGGGTGATGATTCCCTGGCGCAGGTCGCTGCCAGTGGGCTTGCCTAGATCACCCTCGCTGCCTGCGAAATCGAGGACGTCATCCACGATTTGAAAGGCCATTCCCAGATTGTAGCCATAATCGCGTAGAGCTTGCGCTTCTGTTTGCGGCGCCTCGCCGAGGACGGCCCCCGCTTCCGCTGATGCAGCGAAGAGACAGGCGGTCTTGCTGTAGATGCGTTGATAGTAGTGTTTCCTAGCGGTAGCCGTTGGCTGCCCCCCGTCACTACCAAAGATTTGATTCAGCTCGCCACTGCAGATAGTCATCAGGGTTTGAGCGAAGATGGAGACCATACGCACGCTCTCGGTTTCGGCAGCAAAAGCTGCCGCCCGGGCGAAGAGGTAATCTCCGGTCAAAACCGTCGCTGCGCTGTTCCATAAGGTATTAAGGGTGGGGTTGCCACGGCGCAGGAAGGCGTTGTCTATCAGATCGTCGTGGATGAGGGTAGCCGTGTGCAGCGTCTCCACCGCTGCGGCCAAACAAGTGACCTTTTCAGCATCGGTGGGATAGAACTTGCTCGACAATAGAACCAGAGCAGGGCGCAAGCGTTTGCCTCCGCTACCTAGAAGATAATCAAGGGTGGCTCTCAACTGTTCGTATTCAATGTGGGAAACTTCGCGCATCTTGCGCTCTACACACTCCAAATCCTCGCGGATGAGTTCGAAGATGGGGATGACCTTCAAGGCTGGGTCCTTTCGTTCAAAGATTCAAGGCCCTGAGTCCTTGGACCTCAGGACCAAGGGCAAAGAGTTCTTGGGCGTTGTCCGAGGTGATGCGGGCCACTTCTTCTAGTGATAACCCTTTTACGCGGGCGACTTCCTGAGCCACCAATTTCACGTAAGCAGGCTCGTTGCGCTTCCCTCGATGGGGATGGGGCGTCAGGTAAGGACAATCGGTCTCTACCAGCAGCTTTTCCAGGGGCAGTTGACGGACCAACTCGCGCAAGCTCCGGGCATTCTTGAAAGTAACAGGGCCGGCAATTGAGATGTAGAAGCCCAGTTCGATGGCCTCCTGGGCCATAGCCAAATCGCCAGAGAAGCAGTGCAGAACCCCTGCTGGCCGATTCCCGCCCTCGGCCCAGCGGTGCAGAATGGCCATAACTTCTTCGTGAGCCTCGCGGTCATGGATGATAACCGGCTTCCCAATTTCGTTTGCCAGGGCCAACTGCTGTTGGAAGGCCTGGCGCTGCTTATCGCGGGGCGACAGATCGCGGTAGAAATCGAGCCCGATTTCGCCGATGGCGACCACTTTGGGATGGAGTGCCAAAGCTCTCAGCTCTTCCAGTAGTTTCCCCGTCACGGTCTTGGCGTCGTGAGGGTGCACTCCTAGCGCCGCATATATCTGCGGGTACGCCTCGGCCAGAGCCACCGCCGCCTGGCTGGAAGCCAAGCTCGCTCCGGCGTTGATGATGGCCTTCACCCCGGCGATGCCTGCTCGTTCGATGACCTGCTCTTGATCGCTTTTGAACCGGGGGAAATCGAGGTGGGTGTGGGTGTCGGTGAGAAACATGTCTCTATGCCTGTCGGGTGATCTCCGCCAGCTTTCCCCTTACGAAATCGAGGAAATCCCGCAATGCTTCCTCAGGGGAATCGCTGATAAAGCTGCTCTCCACGTTGTCTTGGCGACCATTGTGGAAGTGCTTGGGAAAGGTTGGGACATGACGCCATTGAGCGTGAGGGGCATTGTCATGACGGTAAAGCGAGCCGTTGATAAAGCGCCGCTCCCAGTGAAACGAGTAATCGCCTTTTGAGGAGTACCAGACGTCAACAAAGCTGCCATCAAGGAGATAGATCCGCAGTTTTCGAATTCTCCTGGTAGGAGAGAGGATGAATTCTGTCCTCTCTACAATGTCTCGGTATTCGGAAAGGGCTATTTCATCAAGGGCTGCCCAAGGAATGACTGTCATCCTAGAGGTGCCTCGACATAAAGCGAAAGAAGATTATCCTCTAAATGGGTCAGATCATCCTCTAGATTAGTGAGCTCAATGTAATCCTCCCAAGTTGGGTGCTCAGGGACCTCTCCTTCCTCGATTTTTCCCTTGAGTTCTTCGGGCGAATTCACTCTGTAGCGGGAAAGCATCTCGAACCGCTCGGCCATCAGTGCGCGTTTTCGCTCCCGCAGGTAGGAAGTGAAGCTCTCCCTCAGGAGGGTACCCTCCGGTATCCCCAACCTTTCAGAAGTCTCTTTCAAAACGGTCATTGTTTCCATAAGTAACCTCCAATTATGAATCCGTTGCCAGCCCCGCCAGCCTCATCCCCTCTCCCAAAAGCACCCTCACTTTGTCCTCATTTGTTGTCTCGCAATAAACACGGATCAGGCCAGGCTCGGTGCCGGAGAAGCGAATCAAAAGCCAACCACCGTCCTCCAGGCTGTATTTGTAACCGTCGGTGGTGTTGATGGCCGTCACCTTCAGATCAGCTAAAAGCTCCGGCCTGGCCTCCCCGACGCGCTGCCGCACGGCTTCCCCCTCTTCAGCGGAGAAGTAGTAGTCAATCCTGTCATAGTAATAGCGAGCGCCTACGATTTCATACAGGTAGTCTAGAAGTTGAGATGGGCTCTTGCCTGTTTGCACCATGAAGTCGAGGAAGTAGAGATTGGCCAGGATGCCGTCCCGGTCGGGGACGTTTCCTCGAAAGGCGTAGCCCCCGCTCTCCTCCCCGCCGATCATGGCATCCACCTCCAGCATCTTGGGGGCCACGTACTTGAAGCCCACCCCGGTCTGGTGCACCGGCACCTTGTAGACCTGCCCCAGTTTCTCCAGAACCGAGGTGGTAGAGAGGGTCTTGACGATAGGCCCTCGCTCTCCCCGCACCTCTAGGAAAAACAGAGCCAGCAGTCCATAAACCTGCAACTGGTTGACGAAGCGGCCATGCTCATCGGCTATCCCGATGCGATCGGCGTCGCCGTCGTTGATGATGGCCACGTCAGCTCCCACCTCTTTCACCTTGGTCAGGCAGGCATCTACATTGGGTGGGATAGGCTCCGGGCGAAGCATCTCAGGAAAGGTGGGATTGGGGACGTTGTGAATCTCGATGATCTTGGTGCTGCCGCCTGCCAGGATGCGAGGGAACCAGCCGATGCCATTGCCCCACATGGGATCCACGACGATGGTCAGGCCGGCCGCCTTGATAGGCTCGACGTCAATCAGGTCGCGCAGATGAGCGAGATAGGCTGGCGCCGGGTCGAAGCGCTCCACCAAACCCTGAGCCTCGGCCTCGTCCAAGGGCAGACGCTTCACCTCTTCGATGGGGGGGATGTTAGACTCAATCTCTTTCAGTCCATCAGGAGCAATCGCGCCCCCGTGCTCGTCCCGCACCTTGAAGCCGTTATCGGTAGGGGGGTTGTGGCTGGCGGTGATGTTTACTGCCCCCGCCGCCCCCCTCGTCACCACGCTGTGGCCGATGACGGGGGTGGGAGTGGCTCCCTGGGTGAGGTGGACGTGGATGTCGTGAGCGGCCATCACCTCGGCCACCGCCGCGGCGAAGTGCTCCGAAGCGAAGCGGCGGTCGTGGCCCACCACCACGCCCCTATTTGCTTCACCCCTGTCTATCAGATAGCGGGCGAAGCCCTGGGCACAGCGCCGCACGTTGTCGAAAGTGTAGTCCTCGGCGATCTTGCCTCGCCAGCCGTCGGTGCCGAATTTGATGTTCATTATTCTGACCATCCTCTCAGTCGTTTTCTCTCAAGCGAACCATCGTTGTAGTGTTAGGGTTGGTACACGAAACCCATCTGTGCAAAGTCGTCGTCAAAGGCAAAAACTTCGGTGATTCCGCGTTGCTTCATCACCACGTATGAGACGCAGTCTGTGAACGACCATTGCTTGTCCACGTTGAATCGTTCGAACACAGCCCACGCCTCAGTCGCGATGTCCTCTGAAACCCAGATGACTTCAAGAACACCTTCCTCTACCAAAACGTCGAGTTTACCCTTGAAATCCACAGCGCGCTGATGTCCAACGTTCATCAGCAGCAACGTATACAACTCATCCAGGATGTAGTTGGTCACGACCAACTGACATTGTCCAGCGATCTCATCTCTGAACAATAGCGCCACATCGTGGTTAGGGTCACCGCCATCAGCGATGGCATCCCACGCGCTCGTATCTACAAATATCTGCCTCATCGCTCTTTCCCATAAAGGTAGCGGTCGTGTTCGACGGCGGCGTTTGGCAGTTGCCCAGGTTGGGCATCACGCCCCAGGGAGCGAAAAACCTCCCATCCCTTTGGCGATTGTTGTTGCTCAGCTTCACCCGGCACAGGCAAAATGCGAATCTCCCCTGGTCGCACTACCATCTGCAAACGGGTGCCCAATCCGGCGTTGCGAATCCACTGCTCGCCAATCCAAATCCCTTGTTGAACCTTTAGTACCTCTTGATCGGACATGGTCTTGCTCCTCCTTATCGTAAGTCGTTTTCCTTCTTCAGCGCTTCCAGATCGGCACCCACCATCATCTGGATCAGTTCCTCAAAAGTGACGGTGGGCTCCCAGCCCAGCCTGGTGCGCGCCTTAGTGGCGTCGCCCACCAAGAGGTCTACGTCGGCTGGGCGGATGAATTTGGGATCCACTACTACGTAAT
>CAZGKH010000335.1:0-4984 GCA_964525665.1 uncultured Anaerolineae bacterium
CCACTGTGGCAGCGCTCACTTTCTCGTCAAGGCCAACGATGCGCTGGCAGTCGAACTGCCCCGCATCCGCAGCGGCGAGGAGCACCCGCCCCAGGTGGCCATCCAGACCGCCCGGCGCGACGTGCTGGCCCGCTGCATATACGCCGTGGACCTGAACCCCATGGCCGTAGAGTTGTGCAAGGTCTCGCTCTGGATCAACGCCGCTGTGCCTGACCAGCCCCTTAACTTCCTCGACCACCACATCAAGTGCGGCAACTCGCTCATCGGCGCTACGCCAGCGTTGATGGCCAAGGGGGTGCCCACCGATGCGTTCAAGGCCATGACTAGCGACGACCGGACAACGGCCAACGCCGTGCGGGCGCGCAACCGGAAGGAGTTAAAGGATCAAGAAGCGGGCGCGGTGCCTGGCACGCTCTTCCAGGTGATGCTGTACGAGCCGGATGGCGTGGTACGCTGGGAGTACGTGACTATCGCCGACCTGGCTCAAACCCAGCCCCGGCTGGCCCGCGAGCGATACGCCGCCTACCTGACTGGTGACGAGCACCGTCGCTGGAAGCTGGAAGCTGATTGTTGGACCGCCGCCTTCTTTTGGCCACTGCTCAAGGGGACTTGGTGGGTGCCGACCCACGGTAAGTTTATGCGGCTGTGCACCGAGGGCCCTGAGGCCCTGCTGCCTGACGCGCTGGCCCAGGTGGAGATACTAGCTGAGCAGTACCGCTTCTTCCACTGGCACCTGGAGTTCCCTGACGTGTTCGCCGACGACACGGGGGGCTTTGATGTAGTGCTGGGTAACCCGCCGTGGGAGCGAATCAAGCTCCAGGAAAAGGAGTTCTTTGTCGACAAGGACCCGGAGGTTGCCAACGCCCGCATTGCTGCCGAGCGCCGCAAGCTTATCCAGAAGCTCCCCCAGACCAACCCCTCTCTAGCCGCTGAATACGCCGCAGCGCTACGCCGGAGCGAGGGAGAAAGCAAGTTCGTTTGCAATTCGGATCGCTATCCTTTGACCGGCGTAGGCGACGTGAACACTTACGCCGTGTTCGTCGAGTTGACCCTGTCTATACTCAATCCTCAGGGCAGAACTGGACTCGTTGTTCCAAGCGGCATTGCCACCGATTATACATATCGCAAGTTCTTCTCCGAAATCATGAACGGTGGCAACCTGGTTAGCCTTTGGGACTTCGAGAACCGTGAGGGTCTGTTCCCAGGAACGCACCGAAGTTACAAATTCTCCTTGCTGATCCTGACCGGCAACACGGTTCGCGCAGTTGACTTTGCATTTTTCTTGCGCAATGTGGATGACTTGGCTGAGGACGAACGCCATTTTACTCTAAACAAGGAAGATCTAGCTCTGTTCAACCCTAACACCTGCACCTGTCCCGTCTTTCGCACCCGACGCGATGTCGAGTTAACGAGCAAGATTTACACTAGCTGCCCGATACTGGTCCACAAGATACGCGAACAGAATCCATGGGGGATCTCGTTTCTGCGCATGCTCGACATGACCAACGACAGCAACCTCTTTCATACACAGCAGGAGTTGGAGACCCGGGGATTACAACTTTCCAGCGACTTGCTCTTTGAGGAAAACGGTGAACAGTTCTGGCCACTATATGAAGGCCGCATGATCCATCACTTTGACCATCGAGTCGCCTCCATTGGAGTCAATTCCGGAACAACCTTTCGCTCCGGAGTTACCCTGGAAACAACGATGGCGGAGCACAAGGACCCCAACTTCAGACCTCGACCGAGGTATTGGGTCGAACGCACTCACGTATTGAGTGCGATTCCAGGCACATACTGCCGAGATTGGTTTGTTGGTTTCAAAGATGTATCCAGCTCAACCAACGAGCGAACACTGATTTGCGCAGTCATTCCTCGCACAGCAGTAGGTAATAAGATTCCTCTGCTATTGACCAATGAGACCGCTCGAAGAGTGTGCGGTTTAGTTGCCAATCTCAGTTCATTCGTTCTGGATTACGCGACCCGACAGAAAATTGGTGGAATAACCTTGAACTTCTACATCATTGAGCAGCTCCCTGTCATTCCCCCTGAACGATACACAACCGAACTGATCGATCTCATCGTCCCTCGGGTATTAGAGCTTACTTACACAGCTTGGGACTTGCAGTCTTTTGCCCTTGACCTTAAGTATCAAGGCTCTCCTTTTTCCTGGAATGAGAAGCGGCGAGCCCACTTGCGTGCTGAGCTGGATGCAATCTACGCTCATCTCTACGGTCTGTCTCGAGATGAGATGGCTTACATCTTGGAGACGTTCTCTATAGTCAGACGTAGAGATACCAGCCGCTATGGGAGGTATCGCACAAAGCAAATGATTCTGCACTACTATGACGCATTTTCAGGCAGTATTGGATAGACGTATGCAATTGGATGTGGGGAAAGTCAGCATAAGGCTTGCATAGGCAGAGGCACGAGCAGTATGGCGATTGAGTTTATTGGGCATAAGAGAAACCTCCTCCCATTTATCATTAATGTCATCGAAGATGAGACGGGTGGTGTGCCAAAAGAGATCGTTGATTTGTTCTGTGGAACAGCATCTGTTAGCCGTAAGTTCAAAGAACTTGGCTACCGGGTCATAGCCAACGATCATCTGGTTTTCTGTTCTACGTTTGCTAAGGCTGTCCTTTTAGTGAATTCGGAGCCAGTCTTCGCTGGCATCAGCGATCAGATTGGCAATGTTACAGGGAGATTACTAGAGCCGGGGCCTTACCCGAGGGTCCTTGCTCATCTAAATTCGCTGCCGGGATACTCAGGTTTCTTCTGCAAGCATTACTCACCAGCCTCATCGCAGTATAGTGATTTTCAGAGGATGTATTTTACCACCCAAAATGCTGCTCGCATCGACGCGATTCGACGTCAGATTCAGCGATGGGCGCCCCTTCTTACGGAGGCCGAGGAAGCCCTTCTGATATGCGATCTCATTCGAGCCAGCAACGCAGTGAGCAATATTGCTGGGACTTATGGGTGCTACTTGAAATACTGGAAGAGGCGGGCCAAGAGACCGTTAACTCTTAAACCCTCAACAATCACTCCTGGAAGTCCAAGACATCAAGTCTTTTGTGAGGATGCCAACACGCTAGCAGAACGAGTAGAGGCACCAATAATCTATGCTGATCCTCCATATACGAAGCGCCAGTACAGTGCTTATTATCACATTCCAGAGACCATCGCTGTGGGTGATGAACCCCAAATCTCCGGTAGGACTGGTCTTAGGCCATGGGAAGACAAAGCCTCGGACTATTGCTACCGGAGCAGGGCACCAGATGCCTTAGCAGATCTTGTATCAAAACTCAACTGTCAGTTCTTCTTCCTGAGTTACAGTGTGGATGGTCAGATGTCTCATCAGACCATATTGGAGGTCCTTTCAACTCGAGGTAGAGTCAAAACTTACAGTGCTCACTACAGGCGCTACAAAAGCAACTTGGTTTCGCGGAGGACTGAGCCTTTGGAAGAGAAACTGTATGCTCTGCAAGTCACCAAATAGCCTCCAGGAGGATGTTCATGGGCAAGCAACAGATTGAAGCTTTACTTTGGAGAAGGGTTAACAAGGCGACTTATGACAGCCTGAAGGGGATATCTAGGGGACAATACGACATTCGATTGGGTAGAACGCCCAACTACGAATCCTTCTTTATGGGCATAGATCCAACTAACGAAACAGATCTTGGTGGATTTGATTTGGTGATACCCATTGCTCCTTTTGAGGGTGAGGATCCGGCTCAGGAAACAACCATCATCATAAGATACATGGGCCCGGAATCACAACGTAAAGACTGGTACATTCGTGCGCAACGTCCAGATACAGCGTATCCACTGTGGGCTCCAGGGCGAGGTTTCCCGACTGACTATCAGCATTCGGACGGAGATTCGCCCTATGTTTTCATCATCCGGACAGTGGACAGAAGGTTTCATGCACGCATGGTGTCTCGTGAAGATCTAGGTCATTTTCCCGAGATGGTTCGGAAGCTTTGTCGGTCAGAGGATTTCGGTGTCAAGTTCTTTGCCACTGTTGCAGCTTTAGACCTCGCACACCAGATTTATCAGGACTTGCCTAGATATCACAATATTCTACTGTACGGTCCACCTGGGACAGGGAAGACTACGCTAATGCAGCAGGTGCGTGAGCTATTCGAACAAGGTGAGCAGTTTCTCTATTTTGATTCTGCGGAAGAGAAGCAACCTATCTCTCAAGAGGGAGTCACAAACGCAAAGACGCTTTGGGTTACCTTCCACCAAAGCTATTCCTATGAAGAGTTCATAATTGGTCTTAGAACAGAAGAGAGTGACCAATCATTGCTGAACCTTCAACCCACGCCAGGGGTTCTCTTAGAGCTTGCGGAGCATGCTCGCATCCCGGGCAATTCGTCCTTATTGCTAATCGATGAGATCAACCGGGGGAATGTATCGAGAATCTTTGGCGAGTTCATAACTCTGTTGGAGCCAGACAAGCGTCTCGACAGGGATAGCAATCCAACTGCTAGAACCGTGATGGTTCGTTTGCCTCATATGGGACTCGGTGAGGACATAGAGGTTCGGTTGGAGGATGGTCCCCACAAAGTGGCAAATCCTTTTACCATGCCATTCCACGTGTACACCCTCGCAAGCATGAATTCGGTAGACAAGACAGTCGCGCCATTAGATAGTGCACTTCGACGAAGATTCTACATACGTAGGCTCATGCCAGACTATG
This sequence comes from uncultured Anaerolineae bacterium, assembly GCA_964525665.1. GTDB lineage: Bacteria > Chloroflexota > Anaerolineae > VGOG01 > VGOG01 > CAYMKL01. The sequence continues at coordinate 4,709 of CAZGKH010000335.1, forward strand.
AGCTTTTGGCTGAGAGGTTCGGAATGCCTGGATACGTATTGCCAAAGGGCGTGGAACTGCCAGTACCGTTGACGGAGATCGATGACTATAGAAAGCTGGCTTTGGCGCTCTTGAGAGCGGCCAATGACGGGATCACCCACTTTCTCGGTTCGGAATTCACTCTTGGTCATTCGTATTTGTGGGATCTCGGTTTAGAAGAGGAAGAAGTCGAATCAGAAGAAGTCGTTAGAGATAAACTGTTTGAAATCTGGGAAACAAACATTCTCCCGCAGTTAG
>CAZGKH010000336.1:0-4980 GCA_964525665.1 uncultured Anaerolineae bacterium
GTCGGCGTGTGAGTTGGCGTAGGCGGCGTGCCTGTGGGTGTGGCCGTCGGGGTGTGAGTGGGGGTCGGTGTAGGCGGCGTGCCTGTGGGTGTGGCCGTCGCCCCTGTCGACACGACTGCTATGGAGCCACCAGCGCGCATCTTCAGAGCAAACGTACCGCTTCCGGGCACATCCCTGTCTTTTGAGGAAAGGGTCACTGTTACGACGCCAGGAGCCACAATCGTGCCCACCGATGGGAAGGGGTAGCGATTAATGTGTCTGGCTATTACCAACGGTGAACCTTCAAAATCACGGGTCAGACTCCCATCATCCGTAGAAAATGTATAGGTGATGTGGCGGGTCAAGATGGCACCATCGCTATAATAGGGTACCGTCAAGACCATCTGATAGCCACTTATTACCTCTGCGCGAGAGGCACTGAGCACATCACGGTTGAGCCAGACGGCGGCATTTTGCAGGTCGTGTTGAACCGCCATTTCACTGTTGCCCCGGTCGGTAACATTGAAAATCTGATAAATGGCCATTACCAGGGCGCTGACTATCAAGGCGCTAATGGCTATCACCAATAATAGCTCAGGTAGGGTCATCCCCTGTTCATCTTTGGTCATCGGCTCATCTTGTAGTTCTCTACCGCAAACACAGGCTCACCGTTGTGAGAAACAGTGACGGTGATCAGTTGCATATCAGCATAGACAGTCGTCGCCGAAATCGCAGCTCTGTAGCCCAGGTGCGAGATCGCGGTGGGAGTATAGTGATCAGTGCCAGAGATGAAACCGGTCTCTTTCACGTACTCCAGTTGTAAACGAGCGATGTTCTCCGCTGTCACCCGCTCACGGACCACGCTCACGCTAAAGCTGGCAGTGGAAAGAGCAGAGAGGAAGGCAGTGAGGATGATGGCCATGATCGCCACTGACACCAGCACCTCGACCAAACCTGCTCCTCTCTCATCCGCAATAGCGACTGACTTCACCACTCACCTCTCTGCCCCATGTTCGAGACCCACTGGAGCTTGCTTATCCAAGGTCTACCAAAAAAGCGTGCTGTTAGCCGACCTGCTTCCAAACAGCACGCTTTTCGAAATCTGTCTTCAGCAGCCCGGCCATCCTATTAGCTAACTATTTGCTAACGTAGACCCGTGGCTTTGCGTCCCCACCTTTCGATGGGTTTGCCTTAATCGGACCCTATGCAATTGAGAAAAACCCATTGCCCAGCGTAATCATATTATAACAAATCCTCCAACCCCTGTCAAGACCCAGAAACGATGAGATATGCTGAGGATTGATTTCAGATTCGATTAGCTTGGCCTCACCCTTTCACATGAACAACTAACCCCACCACCTACCTCTTTTCTTCATGTCAACAAAGATCGTTACCCAAGCCACCAGCACAACGACAACCACAACAGGCGGAGCAATAGCACTGTAGGGCACTCTGGATAGATAGCGATGGATGAAACTCAGTATCGCCATCTCGGCGGCGTAGATGACGATCAATACAGTGATCGCCCGCAGGCCATTGTGGATCTTTTTCCCCACTCTACCTCATTCCGCCTATCATAGTATACATGGGCTGAATCACCGCGACGGCCAAGAACATCACCATTCCCCCGACAACGAGCATCAAGGCCGGCTCCATCATCCCGGTGAGGGCGTTTATCTTGCGATCTGCTTCTTCCTCGTAGAATAGGGCCAGTGTCTCCAGGTTCGTATCTAATGTGCCCGTCTCCTCGCCTACCCTGACCATCTGGGCCAGCAGTCTGGGGAAAACCTCTTCCTCCCTTATGGGGCCAGAGAGGCCCTGCCCCTGTAGCATCTCCGTGCGCACTCTACTAAAAGCCTCCTTAATGACGATGTTTCCCATAGTTTCCACGATCAGGTTCATGATCTCAGACATAGGCAGACCAGCCCTCAAGAGAATGGACATGGTATGACAGAGTTGGGACACATTGCTCTGAATATTGATGTCGCCTATGATCGGGATCTTCAGGAGCAGTGTATCACGCTGCCTTCGGCCGATGGGAGTCCTCAGATACAGGGCAACTATGGTTACCACCAGCACAATACCGCCCGTCATTTGGGTCCGATAGGTCGTGCTGAACTTGGTCATAGCCAGGAGTACCTTGGTGGCCGTGGGCAACTCTATGTCAAACTCACTGAAGAGCCCCATTATGCTAGGGAGGGTGACGGTGATCATCAAGTACGCCACGCCGAGAGCCAGGAGTATGATAAAGGACGGGTAAGCCATTGCCCCGCGCAGCTTGCGGGTCAGAGCCTCCCGTTTTTCCATGTAAGTCCCCAGTTGCCGCAGCACCGACTCCATGTTCCCCATCCGTTCCCCTATCTCGACCATCCGACTGTAGATGGAGGGGAAGGCCTGGGTATGCTTCCTCAGCGCATTAGAGAGAGTCTCTCCCTCCTGCACATCCTCGCTGACTTCTTCAAGGGCTTTCTTCAGAGCCTTACTGCTGGTCTCCTCTGCCAGCATCTGTAGCCCGGCCAGGATGGTGATGCCTGACTCGAGCAAGGTAGCCAACTGGCGACTGAAGACGATCAGATCTCGGGTTTTGACCCCAAAGAGAGTGGGCATCAACGCCGCCAGGTCGGCTCCCGGCCGCGCCAGCTTGAGGCTGACAATGATGTATTCCTGTCTCCAGAGGGCCTCCTCGGCCGCCGCCTCCGAAGGGACGTTGAGGACACCCGCTACCCGCTCTCCAGCTCTAGTGTAAGCGACGTACTTGTAAGACATGCCCCCTCACTTTTCGCCCACTCACCCTACACATTCATGTCAGGGAAGCTTTAACGCTCCTGGCTGGCGCAGGAAAGCACCGATTCGCCTGTATCATTATAATATTGTAACACAGTTTGGGATACTTGTGGGTGAAAGTAACGTGAATATTGCGTGAACTTTCCATGAAGAAAGAGAGCTTAGCAACAACTTTCATACAAAATCAGCCAATCACGAACACATTTCGCATTATCTCACGGGGCGTGGTGAGGCCAGCTTGCACCTTCAGCATCCCATCTCGCCACATAGTCGCCATACCCTCTTTGATAGCTTGGGCCTTAATCTCATCACTGCTGGCGCCTTTGAGCACAAGCCGTCTGATCTCTTCGCTCATCACCAGAATCTCGTAGACGCCCATCCGGCCATGGTAGCCAGTCAGGGCGCAATAGTTACAGCCCGTCCCATGATAGAACTCCGTCCGCTCTTCTTTTATTTCTTCTTCGTAGGCCACACGTTCTTCCTCCGGAACCTCGCGGAGGACGCGGCAATGCGGGCAGACGCGGCGCACCAGGCGCTGGGCGATGATGCCCACCATAGCAGAGGTGATAAGAAAGGGCTCGATTCCCAGGTCCATCAACCGAAAGAGGGCTCCCACGGCGTCGTTGGCGTGCACTGTGGATAGAACCAGGTGCCCTGTTAGAGCCGCCTGAATAGCTATGCTGGATGTCTCCCTATCGCGGATCTCGCCCACCAAAATGACGTCCGGGTCCAGGCGCATGGTGGCTCGCAGCCCGCCAGCGAAGGTGACGTTCGCCTGGGGGTTGACCTGCATCTGGTTGATGTTAGCGAAACGGTATTCGACAGGGTCCTCGATGGTGATAATGTTGCGCTCCTTGGAATCCAGTTGGTTGATGGAGGCATAGAGAGTGGTTGTCTTCCCCGATCCCGTCGGTCCGCTGGCCAGGATCATGCCAAAAGGAGACTGAATTATCCTTTGGTAGGTCCTCATAGAGTCGGGGAGGAACCCAAGATCTGGGAGATCCATGGCGGACATGGCCTTATCCAGGACACGCATAACCGTCATCTCCCCCCAGGAGGTGTCCGCTGTGGCCACGCGGATGTCCACCTCAGTGCCATTCACGGAAATGGCGAAGTGACCATCCTGGGGTCGCCTGCGCTCGGCTATGTTCATCGAGGCCAGCACCTTGATCCTGGAAGTCATCGGCCCGTGAACGCTCAGGGGCAAGGAGAGGGTGTCGTGCAAGATGCCATCAATGCGATAGCGAACGCGCAGGTGGTCCTGCTGCGGTTCGACGTGGATGTCGGAAGCCCGGTCCTTTACTGCCTGGCTGATGAGCAGGTTTACAGCGCGCACAACAGGCGCCTCGGCGATGAGATCAGCGCTTATCCTCTCATCTGCTTGCAGCCGCTCCGGCGCAGTGGGGAGAATGTGGCGGAGCTCCTTTTCGATCTCCCCCGAGGACCGGTAGTGAAGGTTGATGGCTCCTTGCACGTCCATGAGAGCGGCGCGCAAGACCCTGACCTCCCTTCTGGAGACAGCACGGACGTCCTCAATGGCGTACAAGTTATTGGGGTCGGCCATGGCCACGACCAGGATATCGTCCTCGAGACGAAGAGGCAAGATATCCCACTTCCGTGCGACCATCTCAGGAACCAAGCGCAAGGCAGCCGGGTGGACATCGTATCTCTTGAGATCAATGTTGGGTTGGCCTGGCGCTTCAGCTCGACCTTCGATCATCTCCACAATGGCATTTATGTCGAGGGGTTTGTACAGGATGCCAGCAATCCCGGCTTCTATTGCCTCTGAGACCGATTCCTCCAGAATGGTGTGTCCGGTAGTAATAAGCATGGTCGTGAGCCGGGGGTTTGTAGCCTTGATCTGCCGCAGAGTCTCGACGCCGCTCATGCCTGGCATCACGATATCTATCAGCGCCAGATCGAAGTGCTGCTTCCTCACCTCTTTGATGGCCCCCGGACCATCATGGGCAATAGCTACGCGATACCCCTTCTCCTCCAGGATGTCCGCGAGCGTTTCACACAAGTTAGCGTCGTCATCAACTATCAAGACGCTGGCTTTCTCGTCCAATTTCTTTACCCTTTTGCGCCTCTCGCCCTCGCAAAGACAAGTTTTCCAGTCGCTTCTGCTCGTCCGAGCCATCTGGCACAATAATTCAGGTTGATTTAGGGATACTTTACATGCTATTATACCACATCATGCCATTGATCGCAACTATG
>CAZGKH010000337.1:0-4949 GCA_964525665.1 uncultured Anaerolineae bacterium
CACCGCCGAGAAAAAGAAGCAGAGACCCCCGCCGACGAAAGCAGTGTGCTTCATAATCCCGACCCTGTTTCGAGTTGTGAGTCGCCCTCTGCAATTTGACTCGAAACTCGAAACCCGAAACTTGAATTACCCCATGAGAGGAGTCACGTATATTATCAAGGTCAGGAGCGAATCAACAACTGCGTAGATAAGATAGGCAACAAAGATGGATTGGCTGCGTGCGCGCCTCAGGTAGGCCCACACTACCCCCGCAGAGATGGCTGCCAGAAGCAGGGGAACGATCCACCGCCCCAGGACAAGGCCCAGTAGCGGAGATAGCATGGAGACCAACGGAGATCGATTCAGCAAATCGGAGAGGAGGAGGATTTTGATCCCTAGTTGCAGGATCATAGCCGCAGCGAGGGCCCTGAGGCCGTGGGGGTCCGAGACCTCTGATTCCCTGGTGGTCAAAGCAAAAAGGATAAGCCAGCCGAAGGGAATGATCACCCAATTCAACACAATAGGCACAAAGAAGATAGCGGTGAAAAAACTCATTACCGCTCCGAGGATTCTGTCCACGACCTGATAGGTAGTAACGCGGTTGAGCGTCTCTCTGGCCTGGGGTGACGTGCTGGCATAGACAACGTCGTATTGCTCGAAACCGGCGGTGTCAATCCACACCAGGTGGAGATCTTCATGTCCATCAATGGCCACATTGGGTTGCACCGAAGCGCCACGGCTCTCATTGACGATTTCTTGTCCTTCGATTTGGCCTGTCCCCACGTCAATGACCGCGATTTGGAGTGTCTTCAAGTTGCCAGGGCCGGCAACTTGGGTGAAGCACGCCAATGTCTGGTAAGCTGGCTGGCCGGCTAGGAATCGTGGCTGCCCTGTCATGCTTGGGTCAACGCCACGAACGTGAACTGCCTCGCTCGTCACCCTGGGGGGCGAATAGTCGAACGGCACAGAGCCTGCGGGTCGGGTCAAGGCGGGTTGGGGGAAAGCCTGGTAGAAGGTGAAATCCTGGACTTCTCCCCGTTCACGCACCTCCAGCACCCAGGCCAGGTAGACCGACCCCTCGTCCAGTCCCAGCCACGGCCCATCGAACGCGGCGCCTGCCGTCGGGCCGCCGAGCATGCTCATCTGGATCAGAGGCTCTGTCGCTAGGATGACCGGCCCCAACGCCCGGCGTTGGGGGTCGTAGACAGCGTAGTGGAAACTAGGCTCGTCTGGCTCCAACTCTACTCTCCAGGCCAGGTGGACGAAGCCTTGGCGGTCTATCTGGGCCACCGGCAGTAGACCGTCTGCAATCAACATTTCCGCTGGAATAACGATGGTTCCCGACCAGTCCAGCGCGGCGTGGTAGCAGCCAGGGCGGATGTACACGTTGTCAGACCAAAAGAGCTCTACGGTTTGGCCAGCAGGATCAAGCACCATCGAGCTGTGGGACACCCGCCGTTCGGGCGGCGAGAGGGCGGTTGCTTCTTGGATTATCTCACCATCGGCCGACAAGCGAGCGTAAAAGAGCTGTGTGCTTCGCTCCTCCCTGTCCAGCCAGGTGAGGTGCAGTTGGCCTGTGGCATCCATCAGAATCTGAGGTTTCATTGGAGACTTGGTGGACAGGTCAAGAGGGGCTTGGACTACCACCTCAGCACGCTCGTCCAGGCGGGCAAAATTCAGCTTGTGGTCAGGTCCAACCCACACCATGAAGCTATTCCCTGCCTCGTCCACCTGAAAGGCTACCCGGTTGTTCAGAATAGCTGTGCCCAGCAGCTTTCCGTTGCTCCATTGATCCGAAGCGCGGGGCGTGGTAGTACGGGTCAACCCGCATCCCGTGGCCGCCAGAGCCAGCAGGATCAACATCGCTGCCGAGGCCAGGCGCAGTCGAAGCCGGGGATTTCCGCCTTGCGTTATCTGTTTTATCATCGCCACAGCTCTACTCCCATTTCAGACCTGACAGGTTTCACACGAAAACCTGTCAGGTCTTAACTCATTATGCACAGGCGGAGAACGTAGTTCCCCGCCTGAGTGAGTATTGCTGAGATTTGAGCCCTGGCTGCTGCCTACGTGGTGCCCCGCATCTGTGGATCCAGGGCGTCGCGCAGACCATCGCCCACGAAGTTGAAGGCCAGCATTACCAGGGAGAGAAGCACCGCCGGGAAGACGAGCAGATATGAGTTGGCCCTTATGGCTTGCCAGCCGTCGTTGATCATCTGTCCCCAACTGGGGAAGGGAGGCGGCACACCCAGGCCGATGAAGCTCAAGATGGCCTCGTACATGATCAGCCCTGGCATGTTCAGGGTAAGGGCGACGATGATGGGCCCCAAGCTATTGGGCAGCATGTGGCGACCGATAATGGATACGTCCCTGGCTCCGATCATGCGTGCTGCCTCTACGAATTCCTTCTCCCGAAGAGAGAGGAACTGTCCGCGCACCAGGCGCGACATGCCCATCCAGCTCACCAGCCCAATGCCCAGTACCAGGTTGCGTATGGCCGCGAGGCCGGCCGTCGAACCGAGGATGACCATGAGCAGGATGATGAAAAGCAGGGTGGGAAGGCCGTACATGATGTCCACGAAGCGCATCATCAGAGTATCCACGCGGCCACCCAGATAGCCTGATATGGATCCATAGATCATGCCGAAGGTCATGATCACCAGAGAGCAGAAGATGCCTACGGCCATAGATATGCGGCCGCCGTATACGATCCGACTGAACACATCGCGTCCATACTTGTCGGTGCCCATGATGTGTGGGAATCCGCCCTCCTCTGTACGCTGCAGGCTGGGCTTGGCCCTGGTGTTATGGAAATCGGCTTGCTGGTAGTCGTAAGGGGCCAACAGGGGGCGGCTCTCACGGCCCAGAGCCCAGGATATGATGCCATCGTCGGCGAAGATGGCAAATACGATAACGATGATTAGGAAGATGCCGCTCGCAACAGCCGCTCTGTTGCGCAGCAGCCGCCGCCAGGCATCCCGCCACAGGCTCTCTGGCGGGCGTGTGAATTCCCATTCCGATGCTCTCTTCTCTCGACGCTCAGCTATCGCAACTGCTTCACTCATAGTATCTCCTTGAACTACTCTTGTGTGTGTTATCAGAAACTTGGTATTCTCGCCCAAAAGCCAGGTAGCAACTCACCTGCTCCCGCTGGACCCTAGTCCAGCTTGCTGGTGCTGGGACAGTTAGTGCACGTGGGGAACCCGCAACTCACCTGCTGGTGCTGGGACAGTTGGTGCACGTGGGGAACCCGCAACTCACTGCTCCCGCTGGACCCTAGTCCAGCGGCCGCGACTGTCCGTTGTGGCCCTGGCCAAGCGTGTGTTTTGCAGTTTTCGGCGCTGGCCATCGCTGTTGGGGCAGCGGACTAGGGTCCGCTGCGAGCATAAGGCGAAAAGAAAAACCAGGTTTCTTGTGGAAGGTGATGATTAATCGAAACGAATGCGCGGATCCAGGAAGGCATAAGAGATGTCTACCAGAATGTTCATGAACACCAGCAGCACGGCATAGACCAACATGGTGCCCATGATCAGCGTGTAGTCCCGGTCAGAAATGCTGGTGACGAAGAAGCGCCCGATACCGGGTATTGAGAAGACATGCTCAATGATAAAAGAGCCCGTCAACCAGGCGGCCATGAGGGGGCCCAGAACCGTGGTCACTGGAATCAGCGAGTTCTTGAGGGTATGGCCAACAATCACCGCTCGCTCCCGCAGGCCCTTGGCTCGGGCGGTGCGGACGTAGTCCTGACGGATCACCTCCAACATGCTGGCTCGGGTCAAGCGGGCGATCAAGGCTGATCCTCCCGATCCCAGGGTGATGGCCGGCAGGATCATGTGGCTGAGCCAGTCACTGAAGTTCTTGGTGCCCCAACGGGCCAGGGGGAGGGCTGGCAGATCATGCTGGTTTAGCCAGAGCATGGTCAACATGAACATCAGCCCCAGCACGAAGTTGGGGATGGATACGCCCAGCATGGCGAAGAACATGCCAACGTAGTCAACGATGGTGTTCTGTTTGAGGGCCGAGATTATGCCCAGCGGAATGCCTATGCCCACCGCTATCAGGGTGGCGAAGATGCCCAACTGGGCCGAGACTGCAACGGCCGCTTTCACTGGCCCACCATCGAACAGTACGTTGTTGATGGTGCGGCCCCGATATTTGTAGGAGGGGCCAAAATCCAATCTCAACAGGCCGTGCTTTCCGAAGTCCCTTATGTCACCGGTGTCAACGATGTCGCCTATCATGTAGCGAATGTACTGCTTCCACGTTGGCTCATCCAGGTGATAGCGGGCCTCGAAGTTGGCCCGGATCTCAGGGGACATGGGCCGGCCCTCAGAGCTAAAAGGCCCTCCGGGCACCAGCTTCATGGCGCTGAAGACGACTATGGTGACCATCAATAAGACGGGCACCATCCACATAAACCTTCTGATGATATAGGTGGTCATGTTTCCTCCCTCTCTTCACCTGCTCCCGCTGGACCCTAGTCCAGCGGGAGCAGCGGTCGCTGCGGCCCTGGCCAGGTGCATGTTTCACAGTTGTTGGCTTTGATCATAGTCGTTGGAGCAGCGGACTAGGGTCCGCTGCGAGCATAAGGTGAGTAGATACGAATAATAGCAAAGGAGCTATGTAGCTCTCGGGGTGAGAGCTACATAGCTCAGGAGTGTTAGCTTATTGCAGACTCCAGTGGTAGAGCGGGGGCGAACCAAAAGGCGGATACTCGAAGTTGACGCCCTCCTTGACCAGGGTGTTGCGCTCATAACCCATGATGGGGATGATCGCTACCTCATCCTCACACAGGATCTTGTCGGCCTCTTTGTAGTAGGCCTCGCGCTCCTCAGTGTCGAACGAGGTCCCGGCCAGATCCATCAGCTCGTCGAAGCGCTCGCTCTCCCAACCGGTGTACTGGAAGGGTGACGAGGGGGCGCACACCACCTCGCGCTGGATCTGCGGAGCGCGTGAGTACAGCCTCCCAAGGA
>CAZGKH010000338.1:0-4939 GCA_964525665.1 uncultured Anaerolineae bacterium
AGAGAGACCCAGACGCCGGCATATTGGCAGGAATTCGCCGTTGACGACCGGGATCTCGATTACCTGGACGATTTGTTTCTGGAGGACGAAAGGCCCCGTGCCAGCGATGATTTGACTTTGGCCCTGATGAGAAAGCGCTGTGAGGATGAGGAATCTCTCATAGAAAGAGAGCTGTCCAAAGGGATTCTCTTTCAACCGAAGGATAGTTACGAGGTGGGACAGCAAGTCGTTTTTCCTGTTCTGGGCTATGCTCTGGGACCTGTGGTTGGCGTAAGGCCGGGATACAATCCCAGGTATGGAGAATTCGAGGTCATCCAGGTGAATTTCGAGGGCCAGGAGAAGCCCAGGGAATTCGCTTCGAAGCTCAACTTCTCTCACAAGCTGAATCGTGAGGAAGGGGAGTTGTTCGAAGCCGAGGATCTGGTGTCGCCGACTGAGCTCTGTGACCAGTACGGGGCGGATGTCCAGCGAGTACTGCTGGAGCATTTACACCGCAGTGAAGATTTTGTGAGCTTCGGCGGCAAGTGGTTCCTGAAGGGCCTATTGACCGAGATCCACGAAGGGCTTCTGAACATCGTCGAGGCCATGCTTGACGTGAATGGGACGCCGCTTCCTACTCAAGAATTGTTGCAAGAGCTGGACCTGCCGGCCGAAATCTCTTCGTTTGCTCAGGTTTTCTCCCTAAACTACGCCCTGACTCAGGACAGCCGTTTTGATGACGTAGGCAACGATGATCAGGTACTTTGGTTCCTGCGGCGTTTGGAGCCTCCCGAGATCGCTCATTTGCCACCGCGCTTGCGCTACAGTCCGGTGTTATATGATAGAGAGAGGCTTGGTGATGATTTGCTTCGCTGGGAGACGGAGATTGATGATGAGATCACGGGACTGGCCATGCCTAGCGCGCGTGAGGAAATCACCAGCGCGATCATCACCCTTAACTATCCGCATCGCCGGGTAGGCTCCATCCCGTTGACGCGCAAGATCGAGAGCCTGTTCCCCAAGGGAAACGCCGAGCGTATGATGATTACCCTCATAGATGGCAGGACGAATACCCGGATGCCGGGCTGGGTTGTTCGCCAGCACAACTACGTCTATGGTCTCAAAGAGTGGTACGGCAAGAACGACCTACCTGTGGGGGCTTACATCAAGCTGGAGAGAACCGATGACCCTATGGCCATTGTTGTGGATTACTCCCGCCGGCGTAAGAAACGCGAGTGGATCCGAGTGGCTACGGTTGTGAGAGGGAAACTGTCGTTCAGTATGCAGATGAGGGCAATTGGTTGTGAGTACGACGAACTTATGGTCTTGGACGAGGCTAACCAAGCCGAGATTGATGCCCTGTGGATGCAGTCTGAGGAGGAAGGCAAGCCTATATCCGAATTGATGCGCGATATCTTCCCTGAGCTGGCCAAGCTCAACCCCCAGGGCACTGTTCATGCCAAGACTCTTTACAGTGCTATCAACATGGAAAGGCGTTGTCCGCCAGGGCCGATCCTCGCTGGATTGGCCAACATGCTTTCGTTTATGGCAGTGGGCGACGGCTACTGGGTCTACGATCAGGAGGCCCTCTGACCCGAGACTAACACAATAGGTTAAGACTATGACTAGGTGGATCAAACCGAATCTGGAAACCAAGTTCCACATTGATTTTGAGTGGTGGGAGAGAAAGGGGCGTGACCTGCGTGTCTATTTGCAGAGCCATCTATGCCCTGAGTGCAAGGATGTATACACCAACCACCGTGGAAGTGAGGAAGTGGATTGGATTGACCCCGACACGGCTGAGGTGGTGCGGGTGGATGCTCTTTGGCAGTCCTTGCGTACTCATTGCAGCCTCAAGCCAGACTTTATCAATGAGAACACTCCTCTGACAGACGCTGTCTTTCGGGTCTTTCTGGCTAACGGCAACGTGCCGCTGTCTGCCACTGAGCTCGGCGAGGTACTGGGAAAGCGCAATCCGAGAACTATCTTGCGTACCCTAGGCGGTCGGAAGGTCTACCAGGGCATAAAGCCCGTGTTGAAATGAGGTTAAGCATGGCTCGCTCATTGCCGGCGCGAATTCGAGGGTGGCATTGAGGCCATTACCGTGGACGGGGTGCAGACTTTGTCCTGGGAGTGCGATGTCTCGGTCAATGTAGAGTTGGGTTGCCCCGCCGCTACGCCCATGATGGTAGCAGTCTGGCAAGGTCAGGAGGCGCTAAAGATACTCTTGGGCCGGGGTCAGCTTTTGCGACATGAGATGCTTTTCATGGATGCCGAAGCGGGCACAGTTGAATTCCTGGAGATTGGGAGCTAGGTGTTGAAGTTCTTTATCGCTGGCATTATGCAAGGTTCCTACACCGACGTAAGCATTCACGACCAGGGCTATCGTACATCAATTGGGGAGGTCATTAAAGCGCGCTTTACCGAGGCCGAGATCGTTGACCCCATGGAGCTGCACCCGGATGGCGCGCATTACGGCCCCGATAGGGCAAAACGCACTCTGCTGGAGATGGCTGAGGAGGCCGCGCGGGCCGACGTGCTCATCGCCTATGTTCCTGAGGCCAGCATGGGCACAGCAGTCGAGATGTGGCAGGCCTACCAGACCGGTAAACCGATCCTTGCTATTTCGCCCCTGGCTGAAAACTGGGTGGTCAGGTTCATCTCGACGCGAGTTTTCCCGTCCATGGGAGCCTTTGAGTCTTTCGTGGCCGAGGGAGAGTTGGAGAAGTTGTTGGATGGCTGGCGAGCTTGACAGCCCGTCAGCTTGGGCTAAAATCAGGATATGCCCCTGTAGCTCAGTGGATTAGAGCAACTGCCTTCTAAGCAGTGGGTCGGGGGTTCGAATCCCTCCAGGGGTGCCTATCGCAACCCGTAAGGACTGCTGGGCCTGGCGGCACTACACGTGGTGGTGCCGCCTTTTTTGTTGCACTGCTGTGTCTTGCATGGTCCAATCACCAATCTGAAGTCTTGATATAAGGCTCTAGCGCCCGTCCCCGGGCGCGGTCTTGACGGCCCGGGGACGGGCCTTGGAGCTTATATCACAATTCCAGTCACCAATATTGAGGCGACCGCATGCATTTTCTCTTCTGGACAAAAGCCGAGTTTTGCAGTAGAATAAGGTCGGCTCAGAATACTCCATTCAGCACACGCTAGCATGGAGAGACACATACGCACATACGAAGGAGACGACAACAAATGAAGAAAGCCGCATTGCTCATGGCCCTCATCATCCTGCTGACGGCCTGTCGGTCTCAGCCGACGCCCGAAATCGTCGAGGTCACAGTGGTCGTAACCCAGCCTCCTCCAAAGCCTGTTGAAGTCACGGTACTTGTGACCCAGCCGCCCCAGCCTACGTATACCCCTTATCCTACCTATACCCCTTATCCTACCTATTCTCCTTATCCAACTTATACTCCACCCATACCCACTACGGGGCCTGGGACGCCAACCTTAGCTCCTCCCACGCCTACTTCCAATCCCACGGGGACACCCGTGGCTGCTTCCACTCTGACGCCCGGGCCTGTAGCTACTTCCACTCTGACGCCCGAGCCTGTTGTTGCGCTGCCTAACTGCCCCAATCCGCTCGCCAGGCTCACTTATCCTACGGTGAACGCGGTGCTGAAAGGGGTTGTGGACATCAGCGGCTCAGCGTACATTGACAATTTTGACTATTACAAGTTTGAGTTTCGCCACGAGGGGGCAACAGAGTGGTCGCACGTGCAGAGCTTCACGAACACGGTGGAGGATGGCTTCCTGGGTGTTTGGGACACCTCGCCCCCGCTTCCGGCTGGCTCTTACATCTTCCGCTTGGTCGTGGTAGATAAAACGGGTAACTATCCGCCGCCCTGTGAAGTGGAAGTGACTGTTGAGCACTGATCACCTTCCCGGACGATTTGATGGTGAGGTTCGCGCCCTGCCACGCGAAAGTGAAGGTATCCTTCAAGTACCAGACTGACGACTGAGCCGAATCCCATGCGGGCGGCTTCCCTGCGGAGGTCGCCCGATTTTGTTTTGAAGAGGTGTGTCGCATGAGTGATGCCACCGCAGCCCTGGCGCAGTCTATCACCCAGGCTAGCAGCAAGCAGACCTATTACACAGCCCGCCTTTTGGTGGACAATGGCCTGGTGAACGATTGCTACCGGGCTTATGCCTATTTCCGCTGGGCCGACGATATCATAGACGTTTCGTCTCAGTCCAGTGACGAGCGTGTCTCCTTCATCAGGCGACAAAGGGAGTTGATAGACCGTCTGTACAGGAAGGAACGGCCGGACGATCTTACGCCGGAAGAGGAAATCGTGGCCGACCTCATCAGCCACGACAGGGGAGAGAACAGCGGGCTTCGATCTTTTATCTACAATTTCCTGGCGGTCATCGAGTTCGACGCTCACCGCAAAGGGCGGCTCATCAGCCAGCAAGAGTTGACGTGGTACTCGAGCTCTCTGGGGAAGGCGGTCACTGATTGCATTCAGTATTTCATTGGCAACGGTCATCCCTATCCGACCAGCGACAACCGTTATCTGGCGGCCACGGCCGCTCACATTGCCCACATGCTCCGCGATATGGTGGAGGACGCGGCCGAGGGGTTCATCAACATCCCTCGTGAATATCTGGAAGCGCACAGCATCAGCCCGGATGATGTACGAAGTCCGCCCTTCCGAGCCTGGGTTCGGGAGCGGGTGGAGCAAACGCGGCATTACTTCCGTGAGGGCAAGCGCTACTTAGACGAACTGGACGTTCTGCGTTGTAAGATGGCGGGCTATTGGTATTGCGCCCGTTTTGAAGGTCTCCTGGACACCATAGAGCGCGACGGCTACATCCTGCGCGCTGAGTACAACGAACGGCGCAAACTCTCCGCCTGGCTCGGAATGGCCTGGTTGGGTGTCTCCGTCACCCTCCGACACATCGCCCGTCGAAGACCTCGTGACTCTTGAACCAGCACGCTGTCCAAGTAGTAGGAATG
>CAZGKH010000339.1:0-4922 GCA_964525665.1 uncultured Anaerolineae bacterium
CGCCAGGGGCTGATCATGTACGGCCAGATGACAGCAGGGAGCTGGATCTACATCGGCACCCAGGGCATCCTCCAGGGGACTTATGAGACTCTGGGGGCTGCCGCTTGCGCCGAGGGCTGGTCCAGTCTCAAGGGCAAGTTTGTCCTCACTGCTGGCCTGGGGGAGATGGGCGGGGCGCAACCCCTGGCCATCACCATGAACGAGGGGGTGGGCCTGGTCGTCGAGGTAGACCCAGCCCGCGCCCAGCGCCGCCTGGATACCCGCTACGTGGACGTGGTAGTGGATACGCTGGAGGAAGCCATGACCCTGGTCGAGGAGGCCCTCGATAAGGAGAAGCCCAAGTCCATCGGCCTCATAGCCAACGCAGCCGACATCTACCCTGAACTGGTTGTCCGCGGCGTCGTCCCCGATGTGGTCACCGACCAGACCTCGGCCCACGACCCCCTCAGCTATGTGCCCAGGGGGCTCACCCTGGAGGAAGCCGAGGATCTCAGAGAGAGGGATCCGGCAGAGTACACCAGACGGGCCATGGACTCCATGGCCGCGCACGTCCAGGCCATGTTGGAATTCCAGAAGAAGGGCGCGGTGGTCTTCGACTACGGGAACAACCTGCGCCAGCGGGCCTACGATGCCGGGGTGAAGGACGCTTTCGACTTCAGCGGCTTTGTCCCGGCCTACATCAGGCCCCTCTTCTGCGAGGGGAAGGGTCCCTTTCGCTGGGTGGCCCTCTCCGGCGACCCTGAGGACATCTACACCACCGATGAGGCCATCTTGGAGCTTTTCCCTGAGGACGAGCACCTGGCCCGTTGGATCCGCCTGGCGCAGGAGCGGGTGGAGTTCCAGGGTCTCCCGGCCCGTATCTGCTGGCTGGGGTACGGCGAGCGGGCCACAGCGGGATTAGCCTTCAACGACTTGGTGGCCAGTGGTGAGGTAAAAGCCCCCATCGTCATCGGGCGCGACCATCTGGATGGCGGCTCGGTGGCCTCGCCCCGGCGGGAGACCGAGGCGATGCAGGACGGCTCCGACGCCATCGCCGACTGGCCGTTGCTCAATGCTCTGCTCAACGCCGTCTGTGGGGCCACCTGGGTTTCGATCCACCACGGTGGCGGGGTGGGCATCGGCTACTCCATCCACGCCGGCCAGGTCATCGTCGCCGACGGCACGCCTGAGGCAGCGGTGCGACTGGAGCGGGTGCTCACCGCCGATCCCTGGTCGGCCATCATCCGCCATGTGGACGCCGGCTATGATAGAGCCATCAAAGTAGCCAAAGAGCATGGGATCAAAATCCCGATGATGGCAACGGATGAATAGCGGATCATCAGTGTCAACTTAAGGTTCAAAGGCCCGTCCCCGGGCCGCCCCGGGTCCTGTCCTGAACTTGCCGAAGGGATGGGGATCAGAGCTTACTTGGGGCAAATCATGGGATAATAGTGGGAACACGTCGAGTTATTGACTTCTTGTGGATAGCGATGTATAATCAGTTACACACTAAACTGTGTTGCGGAGGTAATCAGAGTGCCTACAAAGACTACAACGTTCAAGGTCATTCAGGTATCCATGCCCCAACCCCTGCTGGAGGCAGTGACGCGCCGTGCCAAGGCGCAGCAGGAGAGCCGCGCAGCCTTCATCCGCCGCGCCCTGGAACGCTATCTGGCGGAACTCCGCGAGCAGGAGATGGACGAAGCCTACATCCGGGGGTATCAGCGGATACCAGAGGAGGTTAGCATAGGAGAAAGTGGCGCCAAGCTGGCGTCTATGGTCTTCTCTGAGGAGGAGTGGTAGATGAGACGGAGGGAAGTCTGGTGGGCTGACCTGCCGGAACCGCGTGGGCACCGTCCTGTCCTGATCCTCACCAGAGACCAGGCTATCCCGGTGCGCAACGCCATCACTGTAGCCGAGGTCACGCGCACGATCCGAGGCATTCCCGTGGAAGTACGTCTGGACGAGAGCGATGGGATGCTGACGACCTGCGTGGTCAACCTGGACGTCATCAATACGGTGCCTAAACTCCTCCTCACCGAACGCATCACCGCCTTGAGTGAGAAGAAGATGGCGATGGTGGAGACAGCGATTCGCTTTGCTTTGGGGATGCGAGACAAGTGACTGAAGGCAGGATCACTCCTGCTCCCCTGCTCCTCTGCTCAGTGAATTTTATGGAGAAAAAACGTGCGTGGCAACATCACTGATACCCAATCTTCACCGCCGCCGTTTGACCCGCTAGAAGGAGTACAAGCTGGCGGGGCGGCTGGGGCCATCCCTTTCGTCTACGGCCACCCTGACCCCGACCTCCTGCCGGTGGAGAAGATCATCGCCGCCACCGAGCGAGCGCTACGGACACGGGGACGGCTGGCGCTGCAATACGGCTCCGAGCAGGGCTACGGCCCCCTGCTCGATTACCTGATCGGCAAGGTCGAGCGGGACGAAGGGCTACGCATCACCCGGGCCAACATCATGCTCTGCGCTGGCGCGGCCCAGGGGCTGGACACTGCGGCCCGCCTCTTCACCCGACCCGGAGACGTGGTACTGGTGGAGGCGCCCACCTACCACGAAGCCATCGGCACGCTGCTTGATTACCCCGTGGAGCTTAGACAAATACCGATGGACGAACGCGGGCTGATAGTCGAGGCCCTGGCCGAGCGGCTGGAGGCGCTGAGCCGGGCCGGGCGGCGAGTCGCCTTTCTCTACGCCATTCCCACCTTCCAGAACCCGGCCGGGATAACCCTGACGGCAGAACGCAGGAAGGCCCTGGTTGAACTGGCCGCTGAATGGGGGTTGCTCCTGGTGGAGGACGACGTCTACCGCGATCTCTGTTTCGAGGGGCGAGTACCTCCCTCCCTATTCGAGCTGGCCGGGGGGCAGGGGGTGATCCGATTGGGGAGCTTCTCCAAAATCCTGGCCGCCGGTCTGCGGCTGGGCTGGATCATTGCCGCAGCGGATGTAATCCAACGGATTGTGGGCAGCGGGCTGAAGGGGAACGAGGGAGGGGCCAATCCCTTCGTGGCCCACACGGTGACTGCCTTCTGCCAGGCAGGGTGGCTGGAGCCACACATCGCCCAGTTGGTAGATCGCTACCGCAGCCGGCGGGACGCGCTGCTGGCATCATTGGAACGTGAGATGCCCAATGGCGTGCGCTGGACTCACCCGGGCGGCGGCTTCTTCCTCTGGCTGACCCTGCCCGAGCCACTGGAGGCTGAGGCGGTGCTGGCCGCATCCACTGAACAGGGAGTCCTATTCACGCCGGGCACACGCTTTTTCGCCGAGGCAGTGGAGGGGGGCGGCCGGCGCAACCTCCGCCTCCCCTTCAGCTTCCTCTCCGAAGCCCAGACGGCGGAGGGGGTGCGAGCTTTAGCAGAAGTGATACGGGAGCAGCGGACAGATTAGAGCGAGCTTAAGAAACGATAGCGGTTGGCCCTCACTTTCCCCCACCCCCATCCTCATCTCTGAATCTTGTGACTTCGCTGAGACGGGGAAATGGAGAGGGCCTTTGTGTTGGCGACTCACGGTGCGGGTTTCAACAGAAGGAGTTACCATGCAAGTTGATCTATTCATCCACAGCGCCGCCCAACTCCTCACCCTAGCCTCCAATGGCCCCAAGCACGGGGCGGCGATGGGGAAGTTGAGCATTATCGAGCACGGGGCGGTGGCCATCCAAGATGACCTCATCGCCCTGGTGGGACCGACGTCGGAGGTACGGAGACAGATAACCGCCGCCGAGGAGATAGACGCCTCCGGCAAGGTTGTCATGCCCGGCTTCGTGGACCCCCATACCCACCTGGTCTTCGCCGGAGACCGAGCGGGGGAGTTCGAGCAGCGGGTCAAGGGGGCCACTTATTTGGAAATCATGGCCGCCGGCGGGGGGATCATGTCCACCGTGCGGGCCACGCGGATGGCCAGCGTGGAGCAACTAGTGGAGGAAAGCCAGGCGCGGCTGGATCGGATGCTGGCCCACGGCACCACCACCGCCGAGGCCAAGAGCGGCTACGGCCTGGACACCGAGAACGAGCTCAAGATACTGGAGGCCATCCGCCGCCTGGACGCGGAGCATCCTGTGGACCTGGTCTCCACTTTCCTGGGCGCCCACGCCGTGCCCACCGAATACCAGGGCTGCACCGAGGAGTACGTGGACCTGGTCGTCGAGGAGATGTTGCCAACGAGTAAATCTCAAATCTCAAATCTCAAATCTCAAATCTTCTGCGACGTCTTCTGCGACGAGGGGGCCTTTACCCTGGAGCAGTCGCGGCGGGTGCTGGAGGCGGCGCAAGCCCAGGGCTTCGGGCTGAAGATCCACGCGGACGAGTTCAGGCCGCTGGGGGGCACGAGGCTGGCTGTGGAGCTGGGTGCCATCTCAGCCGACCACCTGGTCTGCACTCCCGACAACGAGATCGAGCTGCTGGCGGGGTCGGATACCATTGCCGTTGCTTTGCCAGGCACGCCCTTCGGCTTGGGTCACCACGAGTACACCCCCGCCCGGCGGATCATTGACTCCGGAGGCGCGTTGGCTCTGGCCACTGACCTGAACCCTGGCACTTGCTGGTGCGAGTCCATGCAATTCATCGCTGCCCTGGCCTGCCGCTTCATGAGAATGACCCCCGCCGAGGCCATCGCTGCTGCCACCATCAACGCCGCCCATGCCGTTGGACTGGGCCATCGGGTGGGGAGTGTGGAAGTCGGCAAGAAAGCTGACCTCATCGTGCTGGACATTCCCGACTATCGCCATCTGCCCTATCGCTTCGGGGTCAACCTGGTGGACATGGTGATAAAGGGTGGCAGTTTGGTTGTGCCCTAACTTGACGAAATCGCCAAAGTCAATTACAATGACAGTAATTACTCACCCTCGACGTGAAAGACTTTACAACGAATTTGAGGATTTATCGAACTCCTCCTGGGATGATCTGCCGCAGGAGAGCCTTCGGTTGATCCTT
>CAZGKH010000340.1:0-4897 GCA_964525665.1 uncultured Anaerolineae bacterium
ACATCCTGATCATCAACACCGGCTACCACCGGTACTCCTGGGATCAGCCCGATGTGTTCAGCCCGCAGGCCCAGGGTGGGGTTGAGTCCAAGGAATTTGGTTTCCTGGTGCGGCATCCTGGCCCCTCGCCCGATTTCTTCAAATGGGCGCTGGACAAGAAGCTCAAGGTCGTCGGCGTGGACTGCGGCTGCGCCGAGCATCCCATGAACACCAATCTCCGCTACATGCACGCGGGCGAGTTCGAGAAGGCCGAGGCGAAGCTGGTGGCAGACTACGGCAAGACGTGGGACGAGATGTTCCCGCCCGACGAATACTACGAGCTGACCCACATCACCATGCCCAAGGCCCACCTGCTGCTGGCCGAATCCATCGTGGGCGACATTGACCAACTAAACAACCAACGGGCCTGGGTCATGATCCACCCCATCCCCTTCATGGAAGTGGGAACGGCCTGGTCGCGCGTCTGCGCCCTGCAGCCGCCCGATGGGATGGGCGACGAGGAATTCTTCCAGATCATGGACTCCGCACAGATGATAGACATGACGCTGCCCTTCAGCGTGCAGACGCCCCAATGGGCCAACTACGAGCCGCTGAGCGTCAAGTACACCAAGCGGGTGGGCGGCCAGTACTTCGGCATGGGGAGAAACGGCGCGCTCTGCGCGGCCAGCTTCCACCTGGCGACCCACATGGACGGCGAGAAGCACTTCTGGCCGGCGGGCCGCGCCATCGGGGAGGTGCCGCTGGAGGAGTGGGTGGGGCCCGGCGTCATCGCCGACATCTCCGACAGGGTCAGCGATGCCAGCGTGTACACGCCCCAGATGATCGAAGACGCCGTGGAGGTCCGCCAGGGTGACATCCTCATCATCAAAACCGGCTGGCACAAATACGGCTGGAACAGCCCCGACTCCGACGAGTTCCGCTACATGATCAAGCACCCCGGTCCCTCGCCCGACTTCGCGCAGTGGTGCGTGGACAAGCAGATCAAGTGGATCGGGGTGGACGCCGTGAGCGCGGACCATCCCATGAACACCATCCAGCGAGTCTGGCACCCCAAGACTTTCGAAGAGGCGAACAAGAAGCTGATCGAGGCCTTTGGCAAGGA
This sequence comes from uncultured Anaerolineae bacterium, assembly GCA_964525665.1. Lineage (GTDB taxonomy): Bacteria > Chloroflexota > Anaerolineae > VGOG01 > VGOG01 > CAYMKL01. Next base: position 1,103 of record CAZGKH010000340.1, read on the forward strand.
CTGGGACGAGATGTATCCTCTGGACCAGTTCTACCAGGACATGCACCTGAACCTCTTCCCCAAGAAGATCGTCCACGCCGAGAACCTGGGCAAGGACATCGCCGCCGCGCCCAGCGGCCGCTACTACATCGGCTGCTACCAGCAGAAGGGGATGGAAACCGCTTCGATGTGGGGGCGGTTTGTGGCTTTCAAAGAGGGGGATTAGAGGCTGGAGGCTGGAGGTTGGAGGTTGGAAGTTGGTTGGTCGAAGTCATGAGCTTCAACATCTACCATGATGCATCCAGCGAGGATAAGGCCCTCCCTGGTTGGTCTGGCAGGAAAGACCTTGTCATTCGTACTATAGACTTGCATGACCCCGATGTGGTGGGGTTACAGGAGGCGTATATCACGCAGGTGGAGGAACTGGTTGAGGCGCTCCCGCGATACGACCACGTCGGCGTCGGACGTGATGATGGAGACAGGAAGGGCGAGTCGGCAGCGATTCTGTACCGAAAAGCCCGCTTCGAGCTTGACGCATCAGGACACTTCTGGTTCTCGGAAACGCCAGACCTGGCCTCGAAAGGTGGGAATAGCTGGGGAAACTTCTACCAGCCCCGCATGACAACCTGGGTGAGGCTACTTGAGAGAACGACAGGGAAGGGATTCTACGTATACAACCTGCACCTCAATCACGATGGGGGCGCAGCCGATCCGTACCTGGCGCGATGGCGCAGTGTCTTGCTCCTCACTGATACGATCAACGAACGAGATCACGATGATTACTTCATCATCACGGGCGACTTCAACGCAACCGAAGACGCCGCGCCGATTCGGTATCTAACAGGAGGAGCGTGCATCCCCCCGAACGGCGACGGCCGCGTCTGTGCCATCTCTCCGGTGCCCGTGATTGATGCGTTTCGAGAGCTTCATCCCGAGTCGCAGAGTGGAACGGTCTGTAGCAATAAGGACGAGAGCACGGGAAAAAACCGAATTGACTACATCTTCGTCTGGAGGGGACCGCGAGACACGCCATCAGGCCGCTCGTTGTTCGCGAGCTACACTGGTGGCCATGGCCCCGACCTGATGGAGGCCGAGATCGTTGGCAAGATCCTTGGCCAGTGTTCGTCAGATCACAGAGCTGTGAGGGCTGTGTTCGGCCTACCCCTTGATGGTGCATGATTCTCGTCACTGGTGCAGCGGGCAAAACAGGCCGGGCAGTTATCCGAGCACTGGTCGCTAGAGGGGAAGCGGTTCGGGCGCTGGTACGCCGTCCGGAGCAGATGCAATCAGTCGAAGAGATGGGAGCGCAGCAGGTCGTCGTCGGCGATATGCGTCTCCAGGCGCCGATGGATCGGGCAGCCCAGGGAACGCGGGCGATCTACCATATCTGCCCTAACGTGCATCCTGAGGAAGTCAGCATCGGCCAGACCGCCATCGCTGCCGCTCGTTCGGCGGGAGTGGAGCACTTTGTCTACCATTCGGTGATGCACCCCCAGGTCGAGGCCATGCCGCACCACTGGCTGAAGATGCGGGTGGAGGAGCAACTCTTCCAGTCGGGATTGAGCTACACCATCCTACAGCCTGCGGCTTACATGCAGAACGTGCTGGCCCACTGGGGGCGGATCCTGGAGCAAGGCGTGTACTCCGTGCCCTACGCCATGAAGACCCGCTTGGGCATGGTTGATCTGGAGGACGTGGCCGAGGCAGCCGCCATCGTCCTCACCGAGCCTGGCCACGGAGGAGCCACCTACGAGCTTGCTGGCTCAGAAGCGCTAACCCAAACCGAGATCGCCGCCATCCTGAGCCAGCAACTGGGGCGGCCGGTCCGCGCCGAAGCCGTGCCGCTGGAAACGTGGGAAAGACAGGCCAGGGAATCACGTTTAGGCGACTATCAGGTCGAGACCCTGGTCAAGATGTTCCACTACTACGAGCGCCACGGGTTCTGGGGCAATCCGCGGGTGCTGGGCTGGTTGCTTGGCCGCCCTCCGACGACTTTCGCGGCCTTCATCGAACGAGTCGCACAGGAACGGTTAGGGTCTGGCACAAGGTAGCTGCTCACTCTGTCATCGCGAGGCGGTGCTTTTCCGCCGAAGCGATCCCCGATTCGCGAGTTGGAGATTGCTTCGCAAAAACCGCTCGCAATGACACATACGAACAAGGTAGAGACCACTATGACCTCAGAGTTGGACAACTACTTGCAACGCATCGAAGACCTGCGCGGCCAGGTTCGCGATCTGATCGCCGACCTGCCTGCCGAAGCCCTGAACTGGCGCCCCATTGAAGACAACGAAACTAACTCCCTGGCTGTCCTGGCTGCCCACATCGCCGGCGCGGAGCATTTCTGGATCGCCGAGGTAGTAGGTGGCCGCCCTCCCACCCGAGACCGCGACGCTGAATTCGCTGCCCAGGCCAGCGACGCCTCCCAACTCGTCTGTCTCCTGGAGGACACCGGAGCGGAGACGCGGAAGGTATTCGCCACCCTAACCAGAGCTGACTCAGACGCTACGCGACAGGCAAGAGGCCGGACAATCCCGGTCCGCTGGTGTATCCTGCACGTCATTGACCACACCGCCCTCCACCTGGGCCATATCCAACTTACCTATCAGTTGTGGAACAAGGGGCAAGGCAAGCCTTCACCCTTCTGGTATGAGCGATTGTCGTGAGACTAGATATTGGATATTAGATATTGGGCAGTCTCCAATATCTAATATCCAATACCCGATATCTGAGTTTGAGGAGGTAGCACTATGAAACCAGCTCCGTTTGAGTACTATGCACCAACCACAGTGGAAGAAGCCCTGGCCCGCCTGGCCGAGCATGGCTGGGATGCCAAGGCCCTGGCGGGCGGACAAAGCCTGATCCCCATGATGAACTTCCGCATAGCTCAGCCCGCCGTGCTCGTTGACCTGAACCACGTCTCCGAGCTCTTCTACATTCGCCCGAACGGTAACGGCGGCCTGCTCTTGGGAGCGATGACGCGGCAGAATCAGGTGGAACACGATGCCCTGGTCGCTGAGCGAGCCCCGCTGCTCCACGAAACCATACCTCAGGTTGCTTATCCGCAGATCCGCAGCCGGGGCACCTTTGGCGGCAGCCTGGCCCACGCCGACCCATCGGCTGAGCTGGTGGCGGTAGCTATCGCGCTGAACGCGCGCTTGCGACTGCGCAGCCAGGCTGGCGAGCGTTGGGTTCCAGCCGACGAGTTTTTCGTGGGGCTGTTCACCACCGTCCTGGAACCCGACGAGCTGCTGGTGGAGGTCGCCTTGCCGCCCATGCCGCCGCGCAGCGGGTGGTCGTTCCTGCAGGTAACCCGCCGCCACCACGACTTCTGCATGGCAGGCGTCGCTGTCCTGGTGACTCTGGACGAAAAGGGGCTTTGTGAGCAGGCTCGGCTGGTCTTCCTGAGTGTTGGCGATGGTCCTGTGGATGCGCGTCAGGCGGCGGAGATGCTCAAGGGGCAAATACCCACTCCAGAAGCCATCCGCGCGGCCGCCGAGAAAGCAGCCGCTGATGAAATCGACCCCGGCAGCGACATCCACGCTTCAGCAGAATACCGTCGTCACCTGTCCGAAGTACTGGCTCGTCGCACCCTGACTCAAGCCTTTGACCGCGCCAACACCCAATACCCAATATCCAATACCCAATATCCATCCGCACGGAGGTTACGATGAGCAACCTATACGATGTAACCGTTACTGTCAATGGCGCCCAATACGAACACACCGTCGAGCCGCGCCTGCTGCTGAGCGATTTCTTGCGCCATCACGTGGGTCTGACCGGCACCCACGTCGGCTGCGAGCACGGCGTGTGCGGCGC
>CAZGKH010000341.1:0-4861 GCA_964525665.1 uncultured Anaerolineae bacterium
CCGTGGCACTTCATGCCACGGCGGGGCTGGCCAGCAACCGTTTTCCGCAGGCTGCTGTCTTAGCTTGATGCACAGGGCGTCCTCGCCCCGATTTCGTCGCTCAAACGCCCTCGACAGGGCGAGGACGCCCCTCAGTAGCAGTCTAACGAAAGGAGTGCCATTATGTCTATTCCCAAATCCGAGAAAATCTGGTTCAATGGCCAATTCGTGCCCTGGGACGAGGCCCAGGTGCACGTCACAGCCCACGCTCTGCATTACGGCTCCAGTGTCTTCGAGGGCATTCGATGCTACAGCACAGCTCAGGGGCCAGCCATCTTCCGCCTAAAGGCCCACGTTGAGCGCTTGTACAGGTCGTGCAAGATCTACCGCACGGACATCCCCTATTCGCCGGATCAACTGCGACAGGCCATCATTGACACCGTGCGGGTGAATCAGCACCAATCCTGCTACATTCGTCCCTTGGTCTTCCGTGGAGCCGCTACTTTGGGGCTCAAGCCATACGACTGCCCGGTGGAGGTGGTCATCATCACCTTCGAGTGGGGCCGCTACCTGGGGCCGGAAGCTCTGGAGCAAGGAGTTGACGTGTGTGTATCCTCCTGGGCACGCATGGCGCCCAATACCTATCCGGCTTCAGCCAAGATAGGAGGACATTACACCAATTCGCAACTCATAGCTATGGAGGCCCTGGCGAATGGCTACACCGAGGGCATCGCTCTGGACGTGCATGGCTACGTGAGCGAGGGCCCTGGGGAGAACATCTTTCTGGTAGACAAGGAAGTCGTCCGCACCCCACCCCTGGCCTCGTCCATCCTGGGCGGGATCACGCGAGGCTGCACCATCACCCTGGCCCACGACCTGGGATACGAAGTGCGGGAGGAATTGATTCCCCGTGAAGCCCTCTACGTCGCCGACGAGGTCTTCTTCACCGGCACGGCGGCCGAGATCACCCCCATCCGCTCCATTGACCGCATTCCCATTGGGGCAGGCAAGCGCGGCCCCGTCACCGAGCGCATCCAAAGCGAGTTCCTGGGCATCACTTCGGGCCAGGTGGCGGATCGGTATGGTTGGCTTACTCTAGTTTAAGGGAATGCGGCAAGGTGCCAGGCACTTACGATAGATCGCCCATAGATAGGTACAAACCGTTTGGAAGACAACCTTCAAACCAAAGCAGCCATGCAAGTGCCTGGCACCTGAACGTCCATTTAAGAAAAGAGGATGCTATGATGGTTATCCAACTCTATGACACCACCCTGCGAGATGGCGCCCAGCGAGAGGGTATCTCCCTCTCGCTGAACGACAAGCTGAAGATCGTCCACAAGCTAGACGATCTGGGCATACATTATGTCGAGGGCGGCTGGCCCGGCTCCAATCCCAAAGATGCTGAGTTCTTCGCCCAGGTCAAAGGGATACGATTGAAACAAGCCGTCATCACCGCCTTTGGCAGCACGCGGCGAGCCGACACGGCTGTCGAGGATGATGCCAACATCAAGGCGCTGCTAGAGGCGGAAACCCGCGCCGTGGCCATCTTCGGCAAGAGCTGGCACCTGCACGTGAAAGAAGTACTCGGCACGACGCTGGAAGAGAACCTGGCCATGATCGCCGATAGCGTGAGCTATGTCAAAGACCGGGGGCGGGAGGTCATCTACGACGCCGAGCACTTCTTCGATGGCTACAAGGCTGACCCGGCCTATGCCCTGCAAACTCTCCAGATGGCAGACAGGGCTGGTGCCGCTTGTCTCGTCCTCTGCGATACCAATGGCGGCACGCTACCCTCGCAGCTTGTGGCCATCATCGAGGAGGTAAAAAAGGTCACGTCCGTTCCCTTGGGCATCCACGCCCACAACGACAGCGACTTGGCGGTGGCCAACTCCCTGGCCGCAGTGCAGGCGGGCATTGTCCATGTGCAGGGCACCATCAACGGTTACGGCGAGCGCTGCGGCAACGCCAACCTCTGCTCCATCATCCCCAACCTCAAACTCAAGCTGGGCCACGATTGCATCAATGATGATCAAATGCGCCGCTTGGTCCGTGTCTCCCGCTATGTTAGCGAGTTGGCCAATCTAGCCCACGATGCCCACCTGCCTTACGTGGGCCACAGCGCCTTCGCTCACAAGGGCGGTATGCACGTCAACGCCCTGCTCAAGTGCGAAGAGAGCTATCAGCACATTGATCCGGCCCTGGTGGGCAACCACAAGCGGGTAGTGGTCTCAGAGCTCTCGGGCAAGAGCAACATCGCCTACAAGATCGAGGAGTTCGGCCTGAACCCCTCTCTTGGCCCGGATCAGATGCGAGAGATACTTCAACAGATTAAGGATTTGGAGAGCCGGGGATTCCAGTTCGAGGGAGCGGAGGGGTCATTGGAGTTGCTCATCCGCCGGGCGCAGCCGGGGTACAAACCGCCTTTCGAGTTGGTTGATTTCCATGTGCTGGTGGAGAAGCGCCAGTATCGGGGAATGTTGGCCGAGGTTACCATCAAGGTGCGTGTAGGCGATGAGGTCATGCATACCGCCGCCGAGGGCAACGGCCCGGTCAACGCCCTGGACACAGCCGCGCGCAAGGCCCTGCTGCCCTTCTACCCCCAGTTGTCCGAGATCCACCTGACCGACTACAAAGTGCGCATCCTCGATAGCGAGGCCGGCACGGGGGCTCAAGTCCGAGTGCTCATTGATTCGGCTTGCGGAACTCGCACCTGGAGCACGGTGGGCAGTTCCCCCAACATCATCGAGGCCAGTTGGCAAGCCCTGGCCGACAGCTTGGAGTATGGCCTGTTGAACGGGCTCGGGAATGGCAAAAGAAGCCAATAGAGCGAATCCATTTGACTGGTGTTCTGCAACTTTGTCATTCCTTCGACTCAACCAGAAGTCCAAGTAGCAAAGTTACCAGGGCAGCTCGATCTTGTCAAGGCTGTCTTCCCCTAGAATTCCGAGTGTCCCCAGGCGACGCAACCTTCCCCCGCATGTTGATTTGACTTTGCCCCATCCATGCAGATTTGGCGATACGGTGCTTTGACAGCTACTCCAAAACAAGTTATAATTCAGTTCGTCGCCTGATGTTATCTCAACAACTATGGAGCACCCTTGCCAATGAATCAGCCCCTATTGTCCGTAATCATGCCCGTTTACAATGAGCGGGAAACCTTGCCGGAAATCCTGTCCCGCGTCATGGCTGTTGGCCTGGAGAAGGAGATCGTGGTCGTTGACGATGGCTCCACCGATGGCACACGTGATGTATTAAAGGCCGAGGAGAAAACGGGCGATCTCAAGGTGCTATACCACGAGACCAACAAGGGCAAGGGGGCCGCAGTGCGCACGGGCCTCGAACACGCCTGCGGTGATTTCATTGTCATCCAGGATGCCGACCTGGAGTACGACCCCCACGACTACCACAAGCTGCTCAAGCCCATTCTCGAAGGTCAGGTTGAGGTGGTCTATGGTTCGCGCTTCATGGAGTCCGGAGAGTCCATGTTCTTCCTGCAGGCCTTGGGCAACAGGATTGTCACCCTGGTCACGAACATCCTCTACGGCACCGCCTTGAGCGACATGGAGACCTGTTACAAGGCCTTCAGGGCCGAGGTCATCAAATCCATTCCTTTACATTCGCGCCGTTTTGAGCTTGAACCTGAGATCACAGCCAAGCTGCTGAAGAGAGGCTACGTCATCCACGAAGTGCCCATCTCCTACCAGGGGCGGGAGTATCACGAGGGTAAGAAGCTGACCTGGCGGGACGGCATCACGGCTCTGTGGACCTTGATAAAATACCGCTTTGTTGACTGATCGTTTCATGAAGGGACTAGGGGAGTGGGCTGGCGACCACTGGGCGACGGTTGGTCTGGTATTGCTGATAGTCCTAGGAGCAGCCCTTCGGCTCGCTCCCATCGGCGCGAACCGTTTCCATCAGGACGAGGCTCTCTACAGCTTCTGGGCTCTTCAAATCGCCACCGGGCGCGATCCAATATTGATCCACTCTCGGGTTGACAAGCCGCCCCTTTTCATTTACACCTCGGCCCTCTGCTTCAAACTCTTGGGGCCTTCAGAGGTGGCGGCCCGTCTCCCCAGTGAGCTAAGCAGCGTGGCCAGCATCGCTCTTCTCTACTACTTAGCTTGGCGACTATACGGACGAGCTGTGGCCATGGTGGCGACAATCCTGATGGCGCTATCCCCCTTCAACATCCTCTTCGCTCCCACGGCCTTCACCGATCCTCTAATGGTTGCCTGGGTTCTGGCTGCTCTCTGCCTGGCAGTGCAAGGCCGTTTCGGGTGGTCTGGGCTGGCGTTGGGATTAGCTTCGGCCACCAAGCAGCAGGGCCTTCTCTTTGCGCCGCTGGTCGTAGCTATCGGCGCTCGTCGCCACAGGCTCCCACCCCCAACTCCTCCCCCAACTCTAGGGGAGGGGAGTCCGCTTCCCACCCAGATTTGGGGAGGACTGAGGGGGGACTTGAGAAAGGGCCTCTTCTTCGCCTTGGGCTTCTTGGCAGTGATGGCTCCTGTGGCCTGGTGGGATTCCCTGCGCTGGCGGTTGCAGCCTAACTATTTTGAGCAGAGCCTCATCAGCTACGGTGGCCTGGCCTGGGCAGACCCCGCTCAGTTGCTCGAACGGCTTGGAGACTGGGCCGAGATATTGCATTACATGACGGCTTCACCTTTTCTCAACATCCTGTTGCTAGGCGGATTGCCCTGCCTTCTGCTCTACGATCTAGCCCAGCAGAGAGAAGAGACAATGATTTTCTTCGATGTTGCCTTGTCGGCCTTCGCCATCCTTTTCCTGCTGGGCCACTGGCTGCTGAGCTTCAACATCTGGGATCGTTACCTGCTGGGCCTGGTTCCCCTTCTATTGATCCTGCTGGCGCGGATCATCTGGCTGG
>CAZGKH010000342.1:0-4861 GCA_964525665.1 uncultured Anaerolineae bacterium
GCGGCGAGATAGACAAGATGTGGTGAGATTATGGTACCCAGAACTCGTCCCCGGCCGGTTTCGGCAAGACCACGCTGCTGAGCGAGTGGGCCTCCCATTTCGGATTGGCGATAGAATAGCCCGCCGCAAAGACCCAAAAACAACCCCAGGTTTGGCACTCCTACAGATTCCACGAGCCTGCGGGGGTGTTTTATGACATGCATTAGACAAAAACGGGAGTTGAGTGTACAATATATACAAGGTGGCTATGTTCAATAATGGACAGCCGGGATAATAATTGTTAGCCCGACTATCGGTCCCTTACCGCGCCGCTGTGAAATCCATACAGGATCTGAAATGAGGTCAAACGTGAACGTGGTTACAGTTAATGAGGCAAAGCGCAATCTCGACTTGCTCATTGCCAAGGTTGTTGCGAATGCTGAACCGACCATTATCACCACAGATACAGGTCAACAGATTGTTCTCCTTCTCTTGGATGAGTTCAACGCCTGGCAAGAAACGGCTTATCTCTTGTCGAACCCTGCCAACGCCGCTCATCTCCGCCAGTCCATCGCGGAGGCGCAGTCGGGGAAAATAGCCGAACGTGAGCTGATTGAGCCATGAGGTTAGTTTTCACCGAATCGGCATGGCAGGACTATCTGTGGTTTCAAGAGAAGAATCGTCCGTTGTTGAGACGGATCAACCGGCTGATCAAGGACACAATGCGTACACCTTTTGAGGGATTGGGAAAGCCGGAGCCGCTGAAGGCAGACCTGGCGGGCTATTGGTCACGGCGAATCAATGACGAACACCGTTTGGTTTATGGGGTGGCCGGGACAGACCTCGTGATTATTTCTTGCCGCTATCACTACACCAAGTAACTGCTCCCCACTGCAAGGTGTTGCAATGTGTCTTGCCTGTGTCGCCCCGCCGCGAGCTGTTAGTGCGCTTAATCACAACTTGGAGCTAAACTGCTGTTCCAATGGAGTTTGGAGGATTGGACACTTGGCCCACGCAGCCCCCCAGATGCCCGATGCGCTGGGGGGGTATGCGTTCAGGCAAGTCAACAGCTTTGCGGGGATGGACGAGATGTGGAATCACTGAGACACTGAGGCCACTGATCACACTGAAGGGGCCTCAGTGGTCTCAGAGGGTTCAGTGGCCTCAGTGGTTCAGCGGACGTGCGCAGATTGACGAACTGGTGAACGAGGGTGTGACACGCAAGCTGACGCTCGTCTCTGCCCCGGCTGGCTTCGGCAAGACCACGCTGCTGAGCGATTTCACCTTCACTGACCTCAAGCCAGAGCGGAAAGGTGAGTTGGCCCGGGTGACGGTCGAGTTCAGCATGGATGTCAATGGCATCTTGCACGTCAAGGCCACCGACCGGGGCAGTGGTCAGGTATTGAAGTGGCCGCCTACAAGGAGCGATTGGCCCAGGAGCAGATCAGCCAGGCCCAGGTACGGCTGGCGGAAACCATCCCGACGCTGGTTCTCGACGAAGGGAGCCAGGCGATGGTGGACAGGGCGCGTAAGTTGTTGCGGAGTGGCGAACTGGAGCCCGAAGACGTCGAAGACCTGGCCGAGGCCCTGGAGATGATTGACGAGGCCCGTCGCCTGGGGGATGAGGCCGAGCTAGACAACTGGATGGACGAGCTGACCGACTTGCTCTACGAACTGGAGGAGTGAACGAGTAACGAGGGCCGAGTGACGAGGTTAACGAATGAAGGAACGTGGGCGCGAGTCCGCGGTGATACGACAAACGAACCAACGAAACCGGACAGGAGCGAAACGCCTCTGCCCGGACTTGGCTTCTTCTTCAGTTGTTGTGGAATCCTGGCAGGGCCGGGTCACGAGCTCCCGATCCGCCCATCCTGCAGATGGTATACCCGATCGGCGTATTCGTCCGCCGTCGGGTCGTGGGTGGCGACCAGCACCGTCACCCCCTCCTGCTCCGCCACCCGTAGGAACAGGGCCAGGATCTGGCGGCCGGTGGCGCTGTCCAGTTCCCCCGTCGGCTCGTCGGCCAGGATCAGGTCCGGATGGTTGGCCAGCGCCCGGGCGATCCCCACTCGCTGCTGTTGCCCGCCAGAAAGCTCGTGGGGCCGATGGTCAGCCCAACGGGTAAGCCCCACCAATTCCAGACAGACCTGAGTCCGCTCCCGCCGCGCCCGTCTCCCCACGCTATCCATTCGCAGCGGCAGCTCTACGTTCTCGAAGGCGGAAAAGGTGGGGAGCAGGGCGAACGACTGGAAGACGAAGCCGATCCGCCGGCGGCGCAGCCGGGTGCGCACCCGCTCCGAAAGCGCGGCCAACCGCTGGCCGAAGAGGTACACCTCGCCGCTCGTGGGCCGGTCCAGCCCGCCGATGCAGTTGAGGAGCGTGGTCTTGCCGGAGCCGGAGCGGCCCCGCAGCGTCACGAACTCGCCCTGCCCTATCTCCAGGTTGACGCCCCGCAAGGCGTGCACCTCTCGCGCCCCTACGCGGTAGATGCGCGTCAGCGCCTCGGTGCGAACGAGGGGTGAAGTCTCACAGTCAATCTTACCTGTCGCCATGTTGTCTTCCCCTACCTTTTTCTCACCCGCGCCCACAACCCACGTAGTCCCCTCCGGGGGCGGACTGGCGACTCCTCTTCCTCCAGGCCGGGCAGCAGTGGCGCAGCCGCCTGGCGGCCGGCCGCGGGGCGGATCAGGATGCCCTCGTCGCTCATCTCTAGTGTCGCTCGGTCGCCGATGCCAAGCTGCTCCAGGTACTCCCTCGGCACTTGCAGCCGCCCCGCTGAATCGAGCACCGCGTACCCGTGATACGTCACTTCTTCTTCCGCTGCTCCCTCCTCCGGCAGGCGGTCGCCGACCATGGCCCGCTCCAACTGACTCGCCCGCCGGATGGTCTCGGTGCTGGTCTTGCCGTCGCGGATGGCCACCACGCGGTCCACCTGCCCGACGATGTGTGGCTCGTGGGTGACGATGATGGTCGTCAGGCCCAACGTCTCATTCAGGCGGCGGAACGTCTCCAGGATGGTCTGCGCCGTGGCTGAATCTACCTCGCCGGTTGGCTCGTCGGCCAGCAGGAGGGTCGGCTTGTTGGCCAGCGCCACGGCGATGGCCACTCGCTGCTGCTCTCCCCCGGAAAGCTGCGCTAGCCGGTGCCGCCGCCTTTCGTAGAGACCCACCGCCTGCAAAAGCTCCCTGGCCCAGGCGCGCTTCTCGCGGCGGCGCATCCCGGCCACTATCATGGGCAATTCCACGTTCCCTTGCGCCGTTAGATAGGGGATCAGGTTGCGCGAGGTCTGCTGCCAGACAAAGCCCACTTTCTTCCGGCGGTAGCGGTTCAGCCCCGCGTCGGACAGTTTGAGCAGATCCTGCCCGTCCACCGTCACCCGCCCCGCCGAGGGCCGGTCCAGCCCGCCCAGGATGTTGAGCAGCGTCGTCTTGCCCGATCCCGAGGCGCCAACGATGCCCAGCATCTCGCCTCGTTCCACGGTCAGCTCCAGCCCCTGCAAGGCCACGACTTCCAGTTCGGCGATCTTGTATATCTTGACGAGGTTGTCACAATTGATCAGGGTGTTGTTTGCGTTTTGCATCTTAAGCCACCTCACCCAGCTTGATAGCCTCGAACACCCGCATCCGAATGAGCAGCACCAGCATGACCGCTATGGCGACGAGGAGCATCGCTCCAAAGACAGCGTAAATCCGGAAAATATCAGCCCAGGCCACCTGGACGACGAAGGGGGGCGTGTGAGGATGCTGGCCGCCGCGTACCTGCAGGAACGGGATGAAGAGCCGGCTGGCCCATACCCCCAGGCCGGTGCCAACCGCTGCGCCAGTGACGATGACGGCCAGGTGCTCGCCCGCCAGGACAGCGCCGTCTTGTGCCACCGACAGGCCGATGGCTCGCAGCACGCCCAGCTCGATGAACCGCTGGCGGAAGGAGAAGACGGCGTAGAGCAGAAAGCCTAGCACCGTCAGTCCTGCCGCCGCCAGGAAGCCTACCGACAGCACGCCGAACAGTCCCTGCCGCGCTGGTTGCATCTGCTCTTGCAGGATCATCTGGCGAGCGTCGTCGTAGTTCATGACCCGAAAGCCAATCTCCTGCAAATCGGCCACGATGTCTTCGGACGGACGTTCACCGACGACGGCCAGCCACACGTCGTAGGGATACTCGTCGCCCATCTGCTGGAAGGCATAGTCCAGGTTGCCGACGAAGAATGGGCCGTCCTCCGGATACTGGGTGGGAAACAGGTGCAGCACGCCGGCGACGACGAACTCTACCGTTCGCCGCTGGCCGATCATAGTCAACTCCAAGCGGAGTGGATCGCCGACATTCAAGGCATTGTGGGCCAGAAAGCCCCTCTCGACCAGCAGCGCGCGAGAGTCCAGCGCCAGCCGGTTCATCAGCCCACCCAGGGAATCGGGCGCAAAATCGCGGCGGAAGAAGGCGACGAGGGGGAGATCTGTCCGATCCACGCCGATAAAGGTTCCCTCCTCGCGGTTTCCCAGGCTCGATTGCGCGTGATACTCGCCCACGCGGGCCGCCGCCTGCACTCCCTCAACCAGCAGGTGATCGCTGAGCGGCAGAAAGAGCCACTTGGGGCCTGCTTCTTCTTCCTCCTCCGGCTGGGGCATCTGCGATGCAAAGGGATCGCCTGCAGGCGTCTCGGTGCTCTCGCCCATCTCGGTCAGGTGGAGGTCGGCGCCGACCTGGTAGTAGGTCCGGTCAATCAGGTGGTCATCCAGGGTCAGAGCCATAGAGGCGGTGAAGGCGGCCAGTCCCAGGGTGAGGATGAGGAGCAGCAGCGGGCCGGTGTAGTGCCGTGACGAGCGGGCCAGATGGCGCAGGGGCAGTACCGACCACGTACCAGGTAGCCAGTCGGCGAGCCAGGCCA
>CAZGKH010000343.1:0-4852 GCA_964525665.1 uncultured Anaerolineae bacterium
GATGCCGTGGACAGCGATGGCCCCGCTGATCAGCACCAAGTCGCCGGGTCTGGCCTGCAGAGGGGAGATGTTGATGCCAGAGAGGGGGGAAAAGAAGGTTTCGCTCTTGCTAGCTATCCTGCATAGCACCGTTCGATCTTCAACTGGGGCCAGGCGCATCTCTTGGGCCTCTTTGGTGTTATAAAGTCTAAGAGCTTCGCTCCTCCCCACTTTGGGCGAGAGGCGGCTTCCCCAAGCCGCCAGCACAGGGACGCCGAGCTCAAAATGGGTAGGAGCCAAGAGTTTCTCAAACAGCATGAAAAAGTGGCTAGGAGGTGTTCCTTTGTCGAAGAATAATACTAGCGTAGTGGTCACCGGCCTGGGGGCCCTGACCCCGGTGGGCAACGATGTGCCCACCACCTGGACAGCCTTGGTGGAAGGGCGTTCGGGCATCAAACGGATCACCCGTTTTGATCCCACGCCCTTCGAGACACAGATCGCTGGCGAGGTCAAGGGGTTCGAACCCAAAGAGCACTTCAACCGCAAAGAGGCCCGACGACTGGATCGCTTCGTTCAGTTCGCCGTGGTCGCTACCCGGCAGGCCCTTGAGGATGCAAAGCTGAATATCAACGCGGACAACGCTGAGCGAGTAGGGGCCATCATCGGCTCCGCTGTGGGAGGCATCGAGACTCTACTGACCGAATTCGAGAGATTGCAGGCCAGAGGACCTCGACGACTAAGTCCCTTTTTCCTGCCCATGATGCTCTCTGACACCGCCCCGGGGCAGGTGGCCATCTCCTGTGGGGCCAAGGGGCCCAACATGGCCATCGTCTCGGCCTGCGCCACCAGCTCCAACGCCATCGGCGAAGCAGCAGAGATGATCCGCCGTGGCGATGCTGACGCCATCATCAGCGGCGGAAGTGAGGCTCCCCTTGTTCCTGTCACCCTTGCTGGCTTCAACGTCATGGGGATTTTATCCACCCGCAACGACGAGCCGGAGAGGGCCTGTCGCCCCTTCGACGCTACCCGCGATGGGCCGGCCATGAGCGAGGGGGCAAGTATCCTCATCTTGGAGAGCCTGGAGCACGCCACTGGGCGGGGGGCCAAGATCTACGGCGAGATCATCGGCTACGGCGCTACAGCCGACGCTGCCCACATAGCCGCCCCCGCCGAGGGAGGGGAAGGAATGGCTCGGGCCATGAGACTGGCCTTGCAACAAGCAGGAATAAGGCCCGAGGAGATTGATTACATCAATGCTCACGGTACCGGCACTGCGCTCAACGACGTCAATGAGACGGTGGCCATCAAGACCATCTTTGGAAAGCACGCCTACAATCTGGCCGTCAGTTCCACTAAGTCGATGACCGGACACATGCTGGGAGCGGCGGGAGCGGTGGAGGCTATCGCCTGTCTCAAAGCCTTGCAGGATCAGATCATCCCTGCGACCATAAACTATCAGCACCCTGACCCCCAGTGCGATTTGGATTACGTGCCCAACGAGGCCCGTCCCTGCCAACTGCGGGTGGTCATGTCCAACTCGATGGGCGTTGGCGGGCACAACGCCTGTCTGATCTTCCGCAAGCTCTGAAGATGTAGGTACCGCTTGTATTCCTGGCTTCTTTGGCGGGACGTGGTATCACGATGAGCCAATTCACAGTATAGGACCACGAGATATGGCTTCAAAGAGACACGCTCAGATCGTGGGCTGGGGTAAGTATGTTCCTAACCAGGTTCTGACTAATGACGACTTGGCAAAAATGGTGGATACCTCCGACGACTGGATTCGCAAGCGGACGGGGATCGTCGAGCGCCACATCGCTGAGCCGAAGGAAACGACCTCAGCCATGGCTATCAAAGCAGCACGAGCTGCCCTTCAAGTGGCCGACGTGGCTCCAGAGCGGTTGGACCTCATCATCATGGCCAGCGCCACCCCCGACTATCTTTTCCCCGCTACGGCCTGCGCGGTGCAGGATGCTCTAGGCGCAAGGCGGGCTGGGGCCTTTGATCTCCTCGCTGGCTGCTCAGGCTTCGTCTACGGGCTGGGGGTCGGCAGCCAGATGATAATCTCTGGAGCCTACGAAAACGTGCTGGTCATCGGAGCCGAGGCCTTATCCCGAGTTGTGGATTGGACGGACCGCAACACCTGTGTCCTCTTTGGTGACGGGGCTGGGGCTTTGCTGCTTCAGGCCAGCGATGTACCTGGCGGCGTCCTCTCTTTCACCCTTGGTGCTGATGGTTCGGGCGGTGACCTGCTGATTCTGCCCGGCGGAGGCAGCCGCCACCCGGCCAGCGCTGAGACGATAGCCCAAGGGTTGCATCACATTCGCATGAATGGCCGTGAGGTCTTTCGGTTTGCCACCCGCGTCATGGGCCGGGCGGCTAAGGAGGCTCTCAGGGCAGCCGGACTGGAGGTTGACGACATTGACCTGTTTATCCCCCACCAAGCCAACATGCGCATTATCCAATCGGCGGCCAAACACTTGAGGTTGCCCATGGATAAAGTCTTCGTCAACCTGGACAGGTACGGCAACACCTCATGTGCCTCCATTCCCATCGCCTTCTGTGAGGCCATTGAGGAGGAGCGGATTAAGCCAGGCGACCACCTGGTCCTGGTCAGCTTCGGGGCTGGGCTGACCTGGGCCGCGGCGGTGGTGCAATGGCACGTGCCGTTGCCAGCCCCCAGGCTGCCATGGTGGAAACGCTTACTGAGGCGCGTTAGGTATCGCTGGGCCTGGCTCGTGTCCCGCCTGCGCCGTACCCACCGCAAGTTCAATTCATGGTGGGGCAGAGCCGTAGGGCGGATTCGGGGCAATAACAATGCCTGAACGTTAAGCTGGATCGCCTGATCCAGCGGTTTGGCGGCGGATTTGGCAATCCGCTGCGAGCGATTGTGATCTGTTGATATTAGGCAGCTTTTGGAAGTTCCGATGACCAGTTATGAAAAATGATAGGGTGCCCAACTCATGGTCACAACGTTCCGTCCAGGGCAAGGCCCAGGCTGCTGCTCTTCGTTCTTCGCCGACCGGCACCGGTCGAGGTGAAGAAAGCGGGGCCTTGTGCATTTGTGCAAACGCCGCCGTTGGGGTATAATCAGGGTGAGCCATCACCCACGGCAGCACCGATGGAGAGCCGCCATATCATCAATAACAGAGGAGGACCGCAGGAATGACAAGCAGAGAGGTTAAGCCCCAAACGATCACCATGAAAAACACCAAGAAGGAGATGCTGGAAGCCTATAACGAGGTTCTGCAGCAGCTCAAAGAGAAGCGGGCAGTGGAACTCAAGCCTGAAAGAGCGATCGTAGAGAAGAAGATAGAGGAAGCGGTGGAGGTGACGGATTCCCTGTCCACGGAAGGGATCGTTCAAGAGGTCAGCACCCTTAAGCTGGAGATAGGGAGACTCCTCGGCCAACTTTCTGATAGATTGGAAGAAGAGGTTGGCAAATATCGTCAGGTTAGGCAGGCGGTTGAGGCCAAGCAAAAAGAGCTTCAAGAGATCTATGAGATAGAAAAGTCGGCCTTGAGTCTGGCTTCCTTAATAGAAGCTCAACATCAAAAGCGTCAGCAAACCGAAGCTGAATTGGCTGTGCGCAAAGAGGAATTGACTCGGGAGATAGAAACTCTGCGCGCAGAGTGGGGAAAAGAGAAGCAAGTTCACGCGGCGGAGATTAAGGAACGTGATGGCGACGAGCGGAAGCGCCGTGAACGGGAGAAGGAAGAGTACCTGTATGCGTTTCAGCGTGAGCAACAGTTGGCCAGAGAGCAGTTCGAAGACGAAAAGGCGCGGCTGGAAAGAGAAATCACATTCAGAAGAGAGCAGATGGAAAGAGAGTTGGCCGATAGAGAAAAAGCCATCGTGGAAAAGGAAACCGAACTGAGCGAGCTGCGACAGCAGGCCAGCGCCTTTCCCAGGGAATTGGAATCCGCAGTCAAGCAGGCGGTCAAGGAAGCCGTGCAGAGAGTTGAGTCGGAAGCCAAGAACAGAGAGGATCTCCTGAAAAGGGAATTCGATGGCGAGCGGAATGTTCTGAACACTCGAATTGAATCTCTGGAGAAAACAGCGGCAGAGCAAAACGAGCTGATCGCGAAACTCTCACAACAGGTGGAAAAATCCTACAGCCAGGTGCAGGACATTGCCACCAAAGCCATAGAGAGCACTTCGCAGTCCCAATCCCTGGCCAATTTGCAACAGTTGATGGCTGAGCAAGCCCGAAAGCAATCGCCAGAAACGTAGGAAGGCAAAGCCTTCACTTTGCAGATTGGCTTATGAAAGCTTAACGCCGCCCCGCGTTTTTCACCCACCGGCACTGGCAGGGGTGAAGAAAGCGGGGCGGTTTGCATTTGTGTAAACGCCGCCTTTATGGTACAATGTACGCACGTTAGCAGTACAAAGAGAGGAGATGGTTATGGCTAAGACAGCGGTTATTTCGGCAAGAATTGACCCCGCACTCAAACGCAATGTAGAGCAGATATTTGGAGAGCTTGGGCTGACCACCTCGCAGGCCATTACGTTGTTCTACAAGCAGGTTGATCTTCAGCGCGGGTTGCCCTTTAGCGTCAGGGTTCCAAATGAGCTAACAAAGAAAGCGTTGGAGGATGCTAAGGCACGGCGCAATCTCGAGAGCTTTGACAGTATAGACGATCTCTTTGAAGACTTGAAGATCTGATGGGAACAATAGTGGGCAACAACCCGAAGCCCAATACCGTGACCATGTTCTTGTTGGACAACACAAAGGTACGCGAGAGTGCCATATTGAGCCAGATTGGCTTTTACTCTATGAGCTAGCGCAGAGCGAGGTTGTACTAATCAGAACAGGCACACATGCAGACTTGTTTGGGTAAGTACGCTCAAGGCAAGGCCCAGGACGCCGCCC
>CAZGKH010000344.1:0-4843 GCA_964525665.1 uncultured Anaerolineae bacterium
GAAGACTATTATCCAGGTCTTTATGGACACATTCTTAAGTTGTGAACCAAGCCATTGAAGGCTATTATCGTCTCTGGATTCCATGCTATCCTCCTCTTTGTTATCAAGTCCGGACCGTCCTTGGGCCCCCTGTACCGGTGATCTCTGCCGCTCTTGCGTACTCACCCCTGGGACGGTTCGCTGCGGCTCGGCCGTGGGCGTAGGCTCGACTGGCTGATCTTGTCGCGCTGGTTTGATTCGTTGCGTCCATCTGACCCCTCCTCCGCGAAGCAACATCTCATTGGCCCGCGCGAGCCCCTTGGTGGCTTCTTGATTGGAAGGGTCCAATTCAAGCACTTGCTCAAAATAGCCGCGCGCCTGGTCGTAGTAACCAGTCTCAAGTCCCATGCGGCCAAAAGCAAGCAGCCGCTCAATGTCATCTGTCATCTGTCCTCCATCCTTTCACCCTGCAAACCCTCATCCCTCACCTGATATATCTTCACCTTCTCATTCTCATAAACCACCTCCAACTCCCCTCGCTGCACCATCTCATCGAACTTGGCCAGGCCAGCGGCGTCGTAGACGGTGTGCTCCAACTGGCCCACGTAGATGTAGGAGACGCGCAACTCGCCGATGAGCTGGAGGGTGTAGGAAACGTCGGGGGTGTTGAAGAAATCGCGCGCCTTTCCATCGCGCTCGCCCACCTGCGAAGCGTAGCGCTGCTCGTTCTGGTGAGCGCCCAGGAAGGTGGGCAGTCCCGTGTAGGTGGCTACGCGCAGGCCTCCCTCTCGATAGTAAGGGATAGCGGCCTCGGCGACGACGGGCGTGCCCTTGACGTTGGCTATCAGCCATTGCAGGGCGGCATAATCGTACTTCAGCTCGATGCGGTTGTTCTCAGGCCAGGTGTAGGAGCCGACGGTCATGAAGGCCATGCCATCCAGAGTGCCAACGGGCGGCCTGGCTCCAGGGAAGCGGTCGTTCACCCGCGCCGGGGTGTAGACGAGGGGATAGAGCAGGCTGGCGAAGGCCAACAACAATAAGGCAGCCTTCCAGACTCGCCGCCGGGCTGCCGACGGCCAACGCTCCATCCTGGCCCAAAGGACGGGCACGGCCACCGCCGCGGCGATGCCCAGCATCACCCACACCTGGATGTAGAACTTGAAGATGGTGTTCATGCGCCACCAGGTCTGGTCCCCGCCCAGGTGATCCTTAAGATAGACCACCTCGCAGCCCGCCGCCACCAGCAAGCCGGTGAAGATCAGCAGAGAGACGAAAAGCTCCTCTGGCGAGGCATCCCACGTTCGTCCACTTTGTCCTTGGGACCCTGTACTTGTTGTCCAGGACAAGTGCAAAGTACCAAGGGCTGGACGAAGTACAGGGTCGCGCAGAAGCAGCAGCAGAGCTCCGACGACCAGGGGCAGCATGAAGGCCAGCACCCAGAACTTTAGGGCAGCCAACACCACCATGAACAGCAGCATCCCTCCCAGGCTGTAGATGGCCAGAAGATAGTTCGATGTCTGCCGCTGCACCAAAGCCTTGTAAATCTCGGCCAGATGGGGCGCTACCTCCCACCGCGCCAGCACCACCCGCACAAAGCGCAGCACCCCCAGCCTGCTCCGCTGTCGCACCAGCTCCACCAGCATGAAGGTGATGAGGATGAACAGGAAAAAGCCCCACACGGTGAGGAAAGCCGGCAACTCGGTCCGCCCTCTGGTGAGGGCCAGCCCGACGCCGACATTGAGGGCCTGGTAATGGGCGAAGAAGGGCCAATAGAGCAACAGGCTCAGGCCACCAACGACGACGGTGGTCATAGCGGGCCAGGCGAACTTCCATTGGCCGTGAATCAACCTCTCTCGTAGGAAGAAAGCGACGGCAACGAGGCCCAGATAAGTCGGCAGGTCCCAGGTGTTGGTCACGGCCAAGGCCCCCAGGCATAGGCTGGAGGTTAGAAGTTGGAGGATGGAAGTTCGAGGACGGGTATTGGATATCGGGTATTGGATATTGGGTATTGGATATTGAGTATTTGGTATTGGAGATTGGACGTTTGATGTTTCACGTTTCACGTTTGACGTTTGACGTTTTACGTTCAACGTTGGTGGCTTGCCACTTAGAACGATGTTTAACCCCAGGGCTAACATGAGAATGGTGAACGGTATCCCTATCATGTGGGGGTGCAGATCGGCGAAGAGGAAGCTGAAGTAGGGGAACTCGCTAATGGTGCCGGGGATAACGCGCGTGCGGCCAAAGTAGTCCAACGTGGGCAGCGCCTGCCCCTGGATAACCTTCAACAGGCCCGGCCAGGCCCGCACTAGCCCTTCCAGGCCGGGAATGCTGCTCCTGAAACCAGAGCCGCCTATCGCGCCGAGCCGATCAGCCAGGTGCGCCATTCCGTCCAGATTGCCCAACACCGCCACGAAACCCGCCGCCAGCAATCCGGATATGAGGGGGCGTGAGGAACCAGAGGAGCCAGAAGGGGCAGAAGAGTTCCCCTGAGTTCCCCCAGTTCCTTCAGTTCCCTTTGCCAGGTTGAACCCGACACAAAATGCATTCCCCACCGTCAGGGCAAACAACATCGGGATGGCCAGGTTGAAGGCCACCGAGGGCATGACGCCCGTCAGCTTTATCACCAGGCCCACGATGAACTGGCCATAATAGTAGTAGTTGACATAGCCCCCTGCATAGTAGGGGTCGTAGGGTGGGAAGTAGGGGCTTTTGAGGATGGCGTTCAGGAAGGCGAACTCCATGGGCTTCTCGCCGCCCAGCCAGGGCTGCCACAGGTCGGGGTTGAGCATGCGGATGAAGACGAAAAATAGGAAGGCCGCCGCGAAGATAGCTTCGTTGAGCAAGATCAAACGCCTCTTCTCGCGCCAGAAAGCGACCATCGCCTCTCGGTAGCGTCGGAAGAAATAGAAGGAGAGAACGGCCAGAAGGGCCAGGGCCAGTATGATGGTCGGCAGACTGTTTCGCAGCAGGCGCAGGCTGGCCGAGACCCACACCAGGTAGGCCACGATGATGAGGCCCAGGCTTTTGGCCAGGATGTAGCCCCGGTCCGACAGGCGGCTGAAAATGACGAAGGTCACTGGCCAGGAAATCAGCCCCACCAACACCACCGCCAGCCACCAGAAGATGACGGCGAATATGTGAAAGCGATTGGCCAGGCCGTTCCAGCGGAAATCATCAATGACGGGAAGCTCATCCACTGGCTCATCGAGGAGCAGCGTCTTGTCCTCTTCGGGCTCGCTGGGGCGTGACGCAGGTCGAGAAGTAGCGCCCCAGAAGCGAGCCAGGAGCGTCGGCGCGCCCACGTAGCCACGGATGGCCTCGTCCCAGCTATCGCCCAGCAGGGATTCCCATTCCACAGCGCTCAGCTCGCGCACTTTCTGGAAGACGATGGGCTTGGGGTGATCGTATACCGTGAAGCTCTCGTCGGCGGCATCGTCGTTGAAGACGAAGGGGCCCAGGCGCGGGTAGGTGGTGAACTCGGCCACCTTCTCGAACCCCAGTTGCCCAGCGAAAAGAAGCTGGTAGTATTTAACGCTCATGGGATAGCGCTCAGGCAGGTGTGGGATGGCCCCGTACAGGCGGTTGGTGGACAGAACGATGTAATCCGCCTCGCTCAACTGAGTGCGGAGCAGGTTGTACTTCTGCTCGTTATCGTCCTCGTACATGGGCAGCTCGACCAGCCGGTATCCGTGCGCCCCGATGTTAGCCCCAGACTCGGGCAGTCCAAGAGGCAGGTCATCATCCCAGTGCTCCGAGGCCAGCACCGAGCCATCAGGCACGTTGTCATAGATCCAGCGCGAGGCGATAATCCACGAGTGCTCCGTACCGTAGACGCCAGATACAAAAGCCAGTGACCAAAACATCGTCGCCAGCAGCACAATAGCTGTTATCAGATACTGGAGATTAGATATTAGAGATTGGATATTGGGTACTCGCTTAGAATATCTAATATCCAATACCCAATACCCACTAACCAGCATGCCGGCTCCCATCACGACGAAGAGCGGCACCAGCGGCACCATGTAGCGAACGAACTTGGCCAGGAAGAGACCCGTTACGCCGAAGTACGGAACGATCCAGGAGAGCAAGATCAGCTCGCCAGGCTTGGCTCGTCGCAGGAGGGCCCGCACCAGCACCCATCCCAGGCCCAGGAAGGCAACGAGGCCCAACGGCCACCCCATTCCCCAGCGCAGTTGCTGCTCGATGTGATAGAGGTAGGGAGTCGTACCCCGGTACTGGCGGGTGAAGGGCATGTCCGACCGGCCGCTGACCATGGCTCCCTGCTCCACAATCACCGCCTGCTTAAAGCTGCCCCAATCGAGCAAGACGAAGGGTGAGGTGATGGCGAAAACCAGGAAAGCGACGACAAGGGCCATTAGCAGATACCGTACAGCTTGGGACCGGTCGGTTGCCCCATCCCGTCCCGGCTTCCACACCATGATCATAGCAGCCACCACTGGCGCGGCCAGGGCCGGCAGCGCGCTGAACTTGGACGCGATGGCCAGGCCAGCGCCGAGGCCAGTCAGGGCCGCCGCACCTCGCGTGCGGCGTTCCACCATCAGGATAGCGCCATACAGCGCCAGCAGGGTGAAGGTAGTGGAAATGGGATCAACGGCGAAGAAATGGGCGAGCTGGATCTGGGTGACGGTGAAAGCGGAGAAGGCCGCTGCCAACAGCCCCGCCGCCTGCCCGTAGATGCGGCGACCGATCAGGTAAACCAGGTAGACGGTGAAGGTGTCAGCCAGGGCCATGAGGAAGCGGCCCACGTAGGCGAAACCCGGCGAGCCGTTGGCCGTGGCCAGGGACTGCACAGTCTCAGGAGAAACGCAGACGCGCTCTGACCACTGTGACAGACTGACTG
>CAZGKH010000345.1:0-4839 GCA_964525665.1 uncultured Anaerolineae bacterium
AACCACGGGCCAGACACGGCTACCAACGTTGTGGTCACTGATGTGTTGCCGCCAGGGGTAGCTTTCAATGCCGCCTCTGAAGGCTGCACGCTGATTGCCAGCCGGCCGCCTAATGACGTCGTACGCTGCGAGTTGGGGGATCTTCCCAGCGCCGCCTGGGTCGGCCTCGTGATTCAGGTCAACGTGGACGAGGATGCTTGCGGCCCCATCCACAACGCGGTCGAGGTGGGGAGCAATACCCCTGATCCCGCCTCAGACAACAACAACTTCGAATTGCAGACCATCATCGGGCCCTGTGGCGAACCCGTCGGCTGGCTGGAAGGGCAGGTAATGGACTCTGAGTTGGGAGACACCGAGCCCCCCTGCACCGAAGCGACCGTGCACATCGAGCCCGGTGGCCTGGACATTCCAGCGGATCCGGCCACGGGTTACTACGGCCCTGTGGAGTTGGAGGCAGGGGAGTATGAGGTGTCGGCTTCGGCCCCCGGCTTCTCCACCGAGACTGCCGCCTCCGTGACTGTCAGCACTGGCGTGACCACTACTCAGGACTTTAACCTATGGCGGCCAGTGATCGAGGTGGTGCCGACGGACTTCATCTCCACCACGGCCATCATCAGCGTGCCAGTGACCCACCAACTGACCATTCGCGACGATGGGCACCGACCGCTGGAGTTTGAGATCGTGGAGGGAGAGAGCTCAGAAGGGCCCTGGATAGACCTCACCTGGGTTTCGGAGGATCCCACAGGTGGGACGATTCCCGGTCCAGGGGAGCTGGGAATTGATGTCACTTTCCACTGCACTGAGGTCGGAGACCACAGTGGCACGTTGCGCATCTTCCACAACGACCCCTGCGAGGAGCCCCTTGACGTGCCCATCTTGCTCCACTGCTCCTCAGAGCCCGTTGACACGCCGACGGTCACCAGCACGCCCACACCCACCGCCACGCCGACACCCACCCCAACAGCGACACCCACCGGCACCGTGCAGCCTACGCCTACCCCAACAGCCACGCCCACCGGCACCGTGCAGCCCACCCCCACCTCCACGGTTACGCCGACGCCAACAGCCACGCCCACTGGCGAGGCCCCTCAGGAGTGGGTGGTGAACACCACGGCGGACCACGACGACGGCGAATGTCTGCCGCTGGAGATCGGCGACTGCACCCTGCGAGAGGCGATGCGCATCGCCAACGAGCACCAGGGTCCCGACACTATCCTCTTCGACATCCCCATTGAGGACCCCGGCTACGATCCGGATACAGAGATGTGGATCATCGAGCCTCTGAGCGATCTGCCAGTGATCGAGGACGACGGGACGACTATTGACGGGACTGGCAGTCCCGAGATGGCCAGTCAGGCAGGCAGAGCACTATCAGCCAGCCAGCCTTGGCTCCCTTCTTGCACGTGCCCGTCAGCTCTTAAGATCGCGGTAAAGGATATCAAGTCGCCAATAAAGACGACCAGCGCTCACGGGGCCCTGAAGAATCTGTTTATCCTCACTGATACCACGGCGAAGGCGGCAGTTTTGATTTCCGGCTCAAATGCCTACGCCAACTCGGTCAGTTGCGTGACTGTGATCCGCCAGAGCAAGTACTATAGCTCCGGGTCGGCCGGCGTAGCCATCGAACAAGGTGCCCACAACAACTTTGTTGACTGCATCTGGTCTATGGGCCACACGTATGGGGTGGCCATTACGGGGACTGCGTATGAGAACGCCCTGAGACGCAACAACCTTGGCAGTACGAACTTCGCACCTATATATGTGCTTGGCGAGCTAGCCGTACCCAACGGATACGGGGTCTACATCGGAACCAGTGCTCACGACAACTACATTGGGAATCCCGTTGGCTCGGGTCAGGGAAACATGATCGTCGGTAACAAGAACCATGGAGTGTGGATTGACACATCGAGTTACAGCAACCTGGTGAGAGGTAACTACATCGGGGTGCAGCCTGGCACGCTAAAGGCCGATCCCAACCCTGGTGCAGGTGTCTATCTGTCAAACAACGCCAACAAGAACACCATTGGGCCAGACAACGTGATCGCCGAAAACGGGCAGGTCGGTGTGGTCTTCAGCCCTTACATTCCTGCAGGCGTCAACGAAGTAACCGAGAACAGTATCTACGACAACCTGTACAAGGGCATCATGAACTCGCGTACGAAGCCGCCGATCATAACGTCCGTTGGCTCGACTGAGGTCAAGGGGACCACGAATCCTACGTGCTCGTATTGCAGTGTGGAGATCTTTGCCAACCCGTCGGCTGGGACAGGAATAATGCCTGCACAGGGGAAAACCTATCTTGGCTGGGCACAAACCTGGTACGACGGCACCTGGACTTGGTCTGGGTCGGTGCCATCAATGAGCTGGGTGACAGCAACGCTCACCAAGAGCGGCGACACCTCCGAGTTCTCCTCGGCAGAGCGGGAAACCATCACGTTCGCCGGCAAAACGTGTAAGTGGTTGTTTCCATGGCTGTGCTTCCCTGATATTATTCGCGTCACACTGTGGGCCAAGATCGGCGAAGACTGGACGGAGATAGATCGTACCATCACCGATGAGGAGGGCCAATTCACCCTGGCCGACAACGTGTCGGAAGCGCCACAACCTGAGTATAAGCTCGTGATGAGCGAGTCGGGCTACCGTGTTGCGGAGGCAGAGTCGGCCAGCGGCGGCGAGGTGCAGGACGACGGCTCCATTCTTTTCACTGGCGTGGAACCCGGTGTCTACGAGGACAACATCTTCTATGTGGAAGAGGTGGAACCCCAGGAACGGGTGGTCAACACCACCGCGGACCACGACGACGGCAGTTGCGATTCCCTTGAGACCGGCGACTGCACTCTACGCGAGGCCATCAACGCCGCCAACGCGGGCGAAGGCCCCACCACCATCGTCTTCGATATTCCCGAGGACGACCCCGGCTTCGCGGACGGCCAATGGACCATCCAACCCGAGGCCGAGCTGCCAGACCTGACGGCCGACGGGCTCACTATCGGCGCGTGCATAGATCCGATCATGGTGGTCATGGACGGCACGCTGATGCCATCCCCCATGAACGGTTTCGTGCTCAATGGGTCCCACCAGAAGCTCCTGGGCTTGATACTGAGCAACTGGCCGGCCAACGGCGTGCTCATCCCCGGCGCTAACGCTAACAACAACGTAGTGGCCTGCAACCAGATCGTGGACAACGCTGGTGACGGGGTGCGGATTGAAGCTGGAGCTCATCACAACATCGTGGGCGGGTCGTTGGGCCGCAACCTGATCTCCGGCAACAGCGGGGACGGTGTGGGCATCACGGGCACCGGGACGAACTACAACGACGTGATCGGCAACTACATCGGCACGAACGAGGCCGGCAGCGGGGCCCGGGCCAACAGTGGGCACGGCGTCCACATCTACGGCGGCGCCCGATACAACAGCGTCGGCGGTGAGTCTGGGGAACACGGCAACGTCATCGCCGGCAACGGCCACAGCGGGGTCATGATCGAGGGGAGCAACACCTGGTCCAACGAGGTAGGGGCCAATCTGATCGGAGTTGCCGTCGGCGGATCTACGGCGCTGGGCAACGGACACCACGGCGTGGGCATCTACGGTGGCGCAATGGACAACAGCGTGGGCAGCGACTACTTGCAGCCCAACGTGATCGGGGGCAACGGCTGGAGCGGCGTGGCCATCGTCAATAGCGATCTCAACCTTGTTCACGGCAACACCATCGGCACTGACCCCAGCGGGGTCCGGAAGCTGGGCAACGCCTCCTACGGCGTGCACGTGGTCGGGGGGATTGACAACGCCATTGGCTCCAACGCCATCGCCCACAACGGCGCCGACGGCGTGCGCGTCGAGGGCGCAACCGCGATTCACAACTTGATCACGCTCAATTCCATCACCTCCAACGGGGGCAAGGGCATCGAGCTTTTGAGCGGCGGCAACACCGAGCTGGCACCGCCGGTCATCACCAGCGTGACGGCCGGCGGCGTCAGCGGCACCGCCTGCGCCGGCTGCGTGGTGGAGATCTTCTCCGATGCTGCGGACGAGGGGCAGTACGTCCATTCGCCGCCCACCGCCGTGGCCGACACCAGCGGCAACTGGTCGTGGAGCGGCAGCATCACCGGCGCCAACGTCACGGCCACCGCCACCGACTGGTTCTACAACACCTCCGAGTTTTCCACTTACGGCCTGCTGGTGTTCACAGGGCGGGTGGACTTCACCGCCGATTCACCCTTCCCTCGCCCAGCCCCGATAGAAGTGAGCCTGTACGGTTCTCAAGAGGCCAACGAGCTGGGCGAGCGGCTGGTCAGCGTCCCCACCAATCGTGATGGCAGCTATGAGTTGCGCTACGGGGGCAATGCCAGCAGCGGCGACTACGCCTACCTTAACCTGGCTCTGGTAGACCCTGCGTACGAAGTGGATAGTGCCGACTCTGGGAGCGGCGGCCGCGTCACAGAGCAACTGTGGATTCAGTTCGACATGGGCCAGCTCAGTGCGCGCGCTGGCAGAATTCTCGACATACCCATACCACCCCTCCCCTACAACTACTTCTGGGTCAAATCCATCCTGGACCTTTGTCCCGACGTCGTGCTGGAGCCGGCGACCAAACTTACCCCAACGGCTACTCCTGTCTACCCAACCCCGAAAGACTTCATTATCGACGGCATTGAGGTGACCCAAGCCATCCAGTGCTTTGACCAGGCTGCGGGGGACACAGGCAAGTTCTGCACCAAGGATAACCAGTTGTCGCTGGCCGTGGACAAGCCGACCGTGGTACGGGTCTACGGCAACACGACCGATCTGTGCTCAACCGCCGTCTCGGCGGGCCAGGTGGCCATAGATCTGTACGTGGAA
>CAZGKH010000346.1:0-4829 GCA_964525665.1 uncultured Anaerolineae bacterium
GAGGGGACACATCAAAGAGACGCGACCGTCGGTGAGCTTAACGTAGGCCAGATGCTGAGAATCCATATTGTCTGGCAATCAACGCGCACTGCGGCAAGATCTCGGCACTAAAGGGTTGCCAGCGTCTCAAGGGCTATCCTTGGTGACGAACGGATGATGGCAGCGATCTCATCTCAACCTGGATGCCGATCCTTCGACAAGCCGTCGTGGTGGCCTTGCCAAACCATCCGGACAGGCTGACCACGAAGAAGAGCCACTTAATTCGCGCAAGTGGCTCTTTTTCTTGCCCCAGGAGTTGAAACAGTGGAACACAATGGAGCTGTACGGCGTCTTATAAACAGCAAAGCTCGACAGCGGGCGAAAGCTCATCTATCAGAAAAAGTCAGGAGGTGCAATATGTTACGCAAATCAGCAGCATGGGTTCTATTGGTCGCAGTTCTGGCGGCTTGTGCCCGACGCCCTATCCCTATTCCACTTGCCAACGCCTACATGGCTTTGGTCCCGGCCCAAATGTACACCGGGGAGAGACAGTCCGTCAGTCTCTCCCTGTGGGCAGAAGACCGGCCAGCGTCGGGCTGGGTGGAGGTCAGCCTCCAGAAGGATGGCCAAGAGCTGGAGCACACCAAGCAGTTCGTCTTGGGCAAGGATACCATCCAGTTGCAGGTTCCGTCACAGCCGGGCCAGTATGACCTGGTAGTGTCCGGACCAGGCTTCGAGGACAAGGCCCAGGTGCAGGTCGCTGAAGGTCTCCTCATATTTCTGGAGACCGACAAGCCGATCTACAAGCCCGGCCAGCAGATCGAAGCCCGCATCATCACCCTGGACTCGGAGCTCCTCCCCAAGCCCAGCGGGGTGACTATCGAGGTGCTGGACGCCAAGGGCATCAAGGTGGCGCGCCAGGAGGTGGAGACCGACGAGTACGGCATGGGCCACTTCTCGCTGCCCCTCTCGACGGAGCCTAACCTGGGCACGTGGAAGATCACCGCAGCGACCGGCGATCAGAAAGCCCAGGTGGACGTGCGAGTCGAGAAGTACACGCTCCCTAAGTACGAGATCAAGGTGGAGCTTCCGAAGGAGTGGTTCCTTCCCCAAGAGGCCGTCCAGGGGACCGTCGCTGCCGAGTACAGCTTCGGCAAGAAAGTGGTGGGTGACTTAGTGATCACGGCCTCCCGCTACGTGGGCCAGTGGGAGGAATTCGCCCGCTTCACCACCGACATTGACGGCGAAGCATCTTTCGAGATTCCCGCCGTAGGTTACGTGGCCGGCGTTCCGGGCCAGCGCGGCATGGGCAACGTCCAGCTTGATGTGGTTGTGCAAGAGAAGGCCACGGGCTACGAAGAGAAGACCTCGCGCCTGCTCACCGTATCCCAAAGCGAGCTCTCTCTGCAGCTCATCCCTGAGGGGTCAACCTTCAAGCCGGGGCTTCCCTTCAACTTCCTCCTGGTGACGGAGACTCCGGACAACCAGCCGGTGGACGCCGAGGTAGAGCTATCCATAGCCTACCTGGACGAGAAGTTCCAGCAGTTCGATCAGAAGACTCAAAGAGTCCAGACAGAGAAAGGGAAGGCTCTGGTCACCATAACGCCTCCCAGCGGCGCTATCGCCATGGAGGCTCACGCCCAAGCTGGCGATGCTTATGCCTGGAAGATGGTCCAGGCGGGCTACTCCCCCTCCGGCAATTTCATCCACCTGGAGCAGGTAAGCGGCGGCCCGCTGGCGCTGGGTGATGAGGCCGAGTTCAAAGTGCACTCCACCAGAGAAGCCGCCAGCTTCTACTACGAGGTGCTCTCGCGGGGTAGGGTAGTTTTCACCGATTATACTCGCTCCGATACCATCACCTTTCAGCTAACCCCGCTCATGGCTCCATCCTCCAAGCTACTGGTCTACCAGATTCTGCCCAACAGCGAGGTGGCCGCAGACTGGCTGCCGTTCGATGTCGAGGGCGGCTATCCTCATAACCTGTTGGCCTCCTTCAGCAGCGACAAGGTAGCCCCCGCCGACGAGCTAGAGATTCAGGTGCAGGCCGAGGGTCAGTCCAGGGTGGGGCTGGCGGTGGTGGACCGCTCGGTGTACATTCTGGCCGAGAATCGGCTCAACCTGCAGCAGGTCTTCGCGGAGCTGGAGAGGCTCTACATGGAACCCCAGGTGGAACTCCACGAGGCTGGCTGGATTCCCAAGATTGTCGCGCCGGGCGCTCGCGAGACATTTGAGGACGTCGGCATGGTGGTGCTGACCAACAGGAAGCTCCCCGAAGGGAAGGAATACGAAAGGCAAGGGGTCCTCCTGGATAGAGGCGGCGTAGTGGTTGAGAAGGAAGTAGTTGTCGAGATGAAGGCCGTCGAAGAGGCACCTATGCCCATACCCACCGCTGCCCCTGCCGCCGGCGCCCCCACGGGGCTGGCCGAGGTGCAGCGGGTCCGCCAGTTCTTCCCCGAGACATGGCTCTGGACCACTCTCGACACCGAACCCGACGGGAGTGGCTCTCTCCCTGTGGTCGCCCCCGACACCATCACCACCTGGCAACTGCGCGCCGTGGGGATCTCCAAGGAGAAGGGATTGGGCGTAGCCGAGGACCAGCTCAGGGTGTTCCAGCCCTTCTTCCTAAAAGTTGACCTGCCCTACTCCTGCATTCGCGGCGAGGAGTTTCCGGTGAGGGTCGCCCTGTACAACTACTTGGAAGAACCTCAGGAGATCTACGTCGAGATTGAGGGGGCGGACTGGTTCGAGCTACGCGATGATGCCACCAAGGTCGTCACCATCCCTGTCGGCGACATCGGCGGCGTATCCTTCGACATCCGCCCCAACTCCCTGGGCACCCAACAGGTCAAGATCACCGCCCGCAGCACCCAGGCCGCCGACGCGGTGATCAAGGACATCATCGTCGAGCCAGAGGGGGTGCAGCGGGAGAAAGTTGACAACCTGGTGCTCTCCGCGCCCTCATCCGAAGCGAGGTCTTCCGCCGTGCTGAGCACCGCCCTGCCCCGCGACATAGTGGAGGGATCGGCCCGCGCATACCTGGCCGTGACCGCCAGCTACATGGCCCAGACCATCGAGGGCCTGGACAAGCTGTTGGTCATGCCCTTCGGCTGCGGAGAGCAGAACATGATGGGCCTGGCCCCCGACGTGTTCATCGCCAGATACCTGGAGGAGACCGGGCAGGTGAAGCCTGAGGTGATGGCCAAGATCGAGCTCATGATGACCACCGGCTACCAGCGAGAGCTGACCTTCATGCGCTCTGATGGCAGCTTCTCCGCCTTCGGCCAGAATGACAAAGAGGGAAGCCTGTTCCTCACCGCCTTCGTGCTCAAGACCTTCGTCCAGGCCAAAGGGCTGATCTACGTGGATCCTCAGGTTCTCAGCACCGCCCAGAACTGGATCGTCCAGCACCAAAACAGCGATGGCTCCTTCGACCCCGTGGGCTTCCTCCACCACCAGGAGATGATGGGAGGCTTGACCGGCAAGACCGCCCTGACGGCCTACGTGGCCATCGCCCTCCTGGAGGCGGGCGAAACGGAGGCCTCGAAAGCGGCCCTCCTCTACCTACAAGAAGAGCTACCGGCCATCAATGATCCCTACACCATGGCCCTGGCGGCCTATGCCCTGGAGCTGGGCGAGAACCCTGGCCGGGACATGGCCTACGGGAAGCTCATGGACATGGCCAGCGAGAACGAGGACGGGCTCCGCTGGGCCGAGGACGGGGAACTGCACGGCAGCGTGGCTGTGGAGGCCACGGGCTACGCGCTCCTGGCGCTGCTGGAGCACGGCGACCAGTTCAACGCCAGCCGAGCCGCCCGATGGTTGGTCACCCAGCGCAACGCCTTCGGCGGGTTCAACTCGACCCAGGATACGGTGGTAGGCATCCAGGCCCTCACCGCCTTCTCTGCCGGGAGCCGAGCCGACGTGGATCTGGTAGTGGAAGTCCAGGCCGGGGAAAGCCTGGAGAAACTCTACATCAACCCTGAGAACTACGACGTTCTGCAACTGATAGAGCTTCCAGTGGGGAAGGACGTGACCGTCTCCGCAAAGGGTTCGGGCCAGGCCGTGGCGCAACTGGTACTGCGCTACAATCTACCTGAGGCCGAGAAAGAAGATGAGATCTTCCACATCAACGTGGACTACGACACCCACCAGGTAGAGGTCAACGACCGCATCAAGATCGCGGTGAAGGTCGAGTTCGATCCGCCCCTGCCCATAGAGGCGGGGATGAGCGTCCTGGACATCTCCGTCCCCACCGGCTTCGTGCCCGTCGAGGAGAGCATTGAGGCAGTGGCCGAAGCCGAGCCGCGAATCAAGCGCTACGACGTCGCCGGTCGCAAGGTCATCGTCTACATCGAGGACATGGCGCCGGGCGACGTGGTCGAGTTCAGCTTCGAGGCCCTGGCCAGCTATCCTGTGAGAGCCAAGGGCGTGACCTCCCAGGTGTACTCCTATTACAAGCCGGAGTGGAAAGGGGAGACCTTGAGCCAGCCGGTGGTGGTGGGAGAATAGCTCCCCTCACCCGATTGGTGCAAGTATTACGGCCCCACGACCCTGGAGAAGTTGAAGACCTCGCTAGACATGGAATAGATGTCAAGAGATCTGCTCAGTTGATGAGAACCATAAAAGCCACCTGTGCAAACTGTGCGGGTGGCTTTTTTGTTGTCAAAGAAACTGAAATCTGGTATACTCAACAGAGCGCGTTTCATCCTCAGTTGACGTTGCTGCCGTGGGGAACTGTCAACGGATTCAGGGAGCGGATTGAACGGATTTCAGCTCAGATCGGAGAGGAAAAGTCTCGCCGTATACGAGATCATCCGCTCAATATGTTGCGCACACTGCGTTGTTGCGCC
>CAZGKH010000347.1:0-1421 GCA_964525665.1 uncultured Anaerolineae bacterium
GGGCCGGGTTGACATTGTAACAGAAATTCTACGATGTTTTCTTCATTCGTCCTAAGCACGTTTTCTCCTTGGTTGTTTTTATTTTGCGGAAATTCCATCCGCTTGATCTTCCCAGGGGCGAATGCGATCTAGTGCTCGCCGCCGCGCAGGTACTCTACCCCCTCAGGGCTTTCCAGGCGGGCCAGGGCGTGTTGACGGCCCGTGGGAACGATCCGCACCCGCGTCGCTGCCCAGGCGAGAGAGCCCGTGTCGCCGACGACAGCCGGCGCCAGCAACCGAATCGGATTGCTGCCCTGATCCTTGGCGAACCGACCACCGTGCTCGTGCCCCTGGCCGACGGGCATGGCCACCACGCCCTCTTGGATGCCAGGGTACACGTACACAATGGCCTCCACTTCGCCAGCCGGTGAGATCACTCTGACGACGTCGTTGTCCTTCACGCCCAACCCCTCCGCTGTGTGGGGATTGATCTCGATCCAGGTCTGCCAGGCGACGGTGGTCATGGGGTCTGGCGCTTCCTGCAGCCACGACTTGTTGGCTCCCCGCCCGTCGAACAGGGAAATGGAAGGATAGGGGTGCAAGTGAAGTGGGTATTCGGCAGGATCGCCCTCGAAAGTTGGTGCAGCCAGAGCCAACGGGGCCCGAACAAGTTCGGGACTCCGGCTTGTCGGGCCAAAGGCAGGCTCTTCGGGCCACCAGCCGCCCTGACGGCGCCAGGCCGACCAGAAGGCCTCTGCAGATGTGCCGTCGTCTCGCCAGACCTCGGTCATCTCTTTGAGGAATTCGACTTCGTTGGGCCAGGGCAACGCCTGACTGAGCGAGCCGCCCAACTGCTGGGCCAGGGCCAGCAAAACGTCTACGGTGGTGCGGGTGTCGTAGAGTGGACGCATGACGGGCTGCTGCCCGCTGACCACCAATCGGTCGGCGATGGCCGGAACGTGATAGCCCCACCCCTCCAGGCTGGTGTGGTCTGGCAAAATCAGATCGGCTTGGACCGCCGTATCGTCCACAATGGAGCTAAAGGAAACGACAAAAGGCACCTGGGCCAGGGCTCTGGCGAAACCGACCGCTGCCGGCAACTCGAAGAGAGGATTCGCGCCGTGAATGAACAGTAGTTGCACCTGACCGGCCGCCATGCGCTCAATCAACGCCTGAACGTCGGCAAAGGTCGAGAGAGGCGATGGAGTGAATCCCTCAACCGCCGTCTCAGCGGATGGGAAAACGCCGCCGGGCTGTCCCGTCCGCGCCAGGATCAGATTGAGGGCCTGGACTGCGGTCAAGGCCGCCGCGCCGTTGCGCTGGGCAGCCAGAGCGCCGCCGGGGATGGCCACCTGGCTGGGCACGCTGGCGAAGATGCGAGCCAGACGCTCCAGTTCCTCAGCAGAAATGCCGCTGGCTTCGGCAACCTGGGCCACGTCCAC
>CAZGKH010000347.1:1521-4829 GCA_964525665.1 uncultured Anaerolineae bacterium
GTGCTGGAGAGACGAGGCTCGAACTGCACCATGTAGCCCCGCTTTCCCAGCGGCCTGCGGCGCATCTGAGCGTAGGCCCGGCTGTAGCTGACCGGGGAGAGCCAGGTCTCCAGGAAGTTGGCGCCGAAAGAAAAGACCACATCGGCGTTGGCAATGTCGAACATGGGCAGGGATGGCGCGCCGAACAGTTGCTGGCTGGCCTGGCTCAGGGCCTGGCGGCCTTCCAGTTCGTCGCCCAGGGTGTAGGCCACCAGCGGCGGAGCGCCCAATGCTTCCAGAAAGCGGCGGACGACCACCGAGAAGTGGGTGGACAGACTGCCGCCCAGAAAGGCCACCGTCGCCGGGTCGGTAGCGCGCAGCCGCTGGCCCAGCACCTCCAGGGCGTCCTCCCAGTAGAGAGGCTCGAATTGCTGCGAGCCGCGTCCTCCCGTCTGCCGAACGGCGTTGCGCAGGCGGTCGGGATCATAGATCTCCTGCAGGGCTGCTTGCCCTCGGGCGCACAGCTTGCCTCGATTCACCGGGTGCAGAGGGTTGCCCTCGATCTTGCGCGCTCGCCCCTCGCTGACCCGCACGATGATGCCGCACCCGGCTGAGCATTGGCGACAGGTGCTGGCGTACCACAGGTTCTCGCCGGGCAGCCCTTCCTCGGGCGGCTGCACGTAGGATTCCAGGTGCTCGGTGCGCTGCAGGTTGGCGGTGCAGCCGCTCACCACGGAAGCAGCAGCGGCTGCCGCACTCATCTTCAAAAAATCACGCCGCGTCAGTTTTTGTGACATCACGTCCTCACTTGTGACACGTATCGCAGCTCGTCAGGCGGGCCAGCTTACCCGGCTCTTGCTGACGATGGCAGTGGAGACAGAATCCCATGTTGATGCGATAAGCCTGCCGCACGACGGTCATCTGGCTTACATCGCCGTGGCAGGCCTCGCAACTCACCCCAGCAACCACGTGGGGTCGGTGGTTGAAGCTCACGAAGTCGGGCTGATCGTAGGTCTTGACCCAGCGCAGGGGCCGGCCTTCGCTCCAGAGCTGCATCAGAAAGTCCACGTCAGCTTGACCCTCTTCGCTAGTGACCTGGATGTTCTGGTGGCAGCCCACGCATTTCTGCAGGGAGGGCACGCCGGCTACAGCACCGTTGAGCACGCCGGGGTGACAGAAAACACATGGGACACCGGCCGCCAGGTGCTTCTGGTGATTGAAACGTAGAGTATCGCTGGTGGTGGCTGCCGCCTGGCCTCGCCAGACGAGAAGGAAGGCGGCAAACAAGAACACCATCAGAGCCACAGCGAGCGCCCAACGCAGCCCGCGCCGTCGAATAGGTCGGTCATAAGTCATGGCAAGCTCCACTCCTCAATCACTCCAGAGAAACCCGGTTTTTCCAGTAAGAGGAATCCCATTGGCTCCTAAAAAGCACCTGCAGCCAGTGCCGCTTTGCTTATGGAGCGCCAAAAACCGGGTTTCTGAACACTGCCCTGAACGGATACCGTCATTCTATCATACAGATTCGACTCTGTCAAACGTGAACATCTCTATATGGGCTTCAGATTATCGGTCAGCGCGCGATCGCTGAACATCACTTCGGGATTGAGCAGGTCGTCCGGGTCAAACGCCTCTTTCACCCGTCGCATGTAGCCGACGATGGTCTCGCCCCACTCTGGGGTCAGATAGGGCGCGCGCAAGCGGCCCATGCCGTGTTCGGCGGTGATGGTGCCGTCGTAGCGGAATACCGCCTCGTAGACCTCGTCGGCCACGCGAGTGAGCAGGGCGGGTAGGTCGGGGGCGGCGATGTCGAACAGGGGCCGCAGGTGCAGGTTGCCACTGCCAGCGTGACCGTAGATGCCGGCCACCAAATCGTGCCGGGCAAAAACGGCTTCCACATCCAGGATGAAATCGGCCAAGTGAGCCACGTCCACTCCCACGTCGTTGACCAGCGAGATGGCCTTCAGATGGGGACGGTAGTTGCGCAGGGTGGGGAAGAGCGACTTGCGCACCCTCCACAGCCGTTTCTGCTCCGCCTCGTCCTCGGCCCTGTGGGGCGGGCCAGCCAAATCGTAACCCTTTTCCCGCACCAGTTTCTCCACCCAGGCGATTTGGTCGTACCGCTCCGGCCCCTCAAACTCGACCAGCAGCATGTTCACCTCGCCATCGGGCACATCCACGTTGGGATGGCGCTCTCGGACGACGGTGATGGTGCTGTGATTCATGATTTCGATGGCGGCCACGCCCAAGGCCTTGATGTGCTGAACCGCGTCACCGGCCTGGTGCAGGTCGCGGAGGTAGAGCAGCAACGCAGCGTGACCTTCCACATAAAGCTCAGCCCGCAGGGTGGCCTGGGTGATCACCCCCAGCGTGCCCACGCTGCCCACCATCAGTTGGGCCACGAAATCACCGACGTGCTGGTGGCGGAGAAAGGTGAACAGATTGTATCCGCTGGCCAGCTTCATCTCCTGGCGCGCCTCCAGCCGTTGCACCGTCTGGCCATCGGCCAGGATGTCGTCTCGCAGCAACAGGATGCCCTCCCGGATGCGGCCAGGTATGCTTCCCTCGTCGGCGGTATCCACCACCTCGCCCTCCACGGTGACAAATTGTAGGTGCTTCAGATAGCGATCAATGGAGCCGTGCCTTAGGGCGTGCGGCCCGCTGGCCTTCGTAGCGATGTTGCCTCCCAACAGGCAGATGGCCCCACTGGAGGGATCGGACGGCAGGTAGAGGCCCCGATCCCGCAGAAAGCGCTGTAAATCGTCGTGGAGCACGCCAGGCTCAACCGTCACCCGTGGCTCGCCACCCACCTCTTCAAAGCTGAGGATGCGATTCAGAGGGCCGCGCCGCTCAAAGGCCAAGAGGATGCCTCTCCCCAGCGCGCTGCCCGCGGTGCTGCTGCCCCCGGCGCGAGGCGTCAGGGGGATACCCTCCTCGCGGGCAAAGCGCACCGTCTCTACCACGTCCTCCAGATTCTGGGGGATGACCACGACCAGGGGGCGGATCTTGTACATGCTCTGGTCGGTGGCGTAGCGGTTGAGAGTTTTCTCATCAACCAGTATGTCGCCGCGTATGCGGTGTCTGAGTGCTTGAGTTAGTTTTTCGGTCATGGGTGGCGTAGTAGATTGGTACATTGGTACATTGGTAAATTGGTAGATTGGTGGGTTGGTGGGCTATTCGCTTGGTAGTTCGGGAACAATGATGTAGTTGGGTAGCTCTTCGCGGATGAGTTGGTTTCCGTATTCCTGACGGCCTTGCTGCTTCCGGCGCACGTAGCGGATGTAGCCACTGAGAGAGCGTAGTGCGCTGTGGCAGAGTTCGCGCTGATG
>CAZGKH010000348.1:0-4828 GCA_964525665.1 uncultured Anaerolineae bacterium
ACGCCTGCCACTCCGCCTGCCACAGCGCCTGCCACTCCGCCTGCGTCCACGATGCCTGCCACAGCGCATGCGTCCACGACGCCTGTCACAGCGCCTGTCACAGCGCGTGCGTCTGCCACAGCGCTTGTCACTCTGCTTGTCACAGCGCGTGCGTGAGCAGTTTCTAGAGGTTTGGTGAGAGAGAAATGCGAACAGCCGCTGCCTACCAACAAGCCCTTTTCCCAGACCTGACCGCTGAGTTTCCCTCCACCCGCTATCAAGGCAGCAAAGCGAAACTTGTTGATTGGATCTGGGAGCAAATCGCCGATTTGGATTTCACGACCTGTTTAGATGCCTTTGGCGGCACTGGTGCGGTTGCCTACCGCTTGAAGCAGGCAGGTAAGCGGGTTGCATACAACGATTTGCTCCGCTTCAACTATTACATTGGTCTGGCGCTGATTGAGAACAACCAGGTACGCCTGAGCCTTGAGGAAGTGGGC
This sequence comes from uncultured Anaerolineae bacterium, assembly GCA_964525665.1. Classification (GTDB taxonomy): domain Bacteria; phylum Chloroflexota; class Anaerolineae; order VGOG01; family VGOG01; genus CAYMKL01. Next base: position 480 of record CAZGKH010000348.1, read on the forward strand.
TGGCTTCTCACGAGACACTCAGAAATCGCGTATCCACGTTTCGTACAGGACAGTTTCCCCGACATCTATTTCACCGATGAGGAGAATGCCTGGATTGATCAGACGATCACCAACATTCGCCAACTCACCGACCCGTACAAGTTCGCTTTGGCGTTCTTCGCCCTGTGTCAAGCCTGCATCATCAAGCGGCCCTATAATCTGTTCCATCGAAAAAACCTCTATCTACGCTTCGCAGAAGTGGAGCGCTCGTTTGGAAACAAGACCACCTGGGATAGGCCCTTCGACGAGTGGTTTCACGGTTTCGTCGTAGAAGCGAATCGGGCTGTCTTTGACAATGGCCAGGCGAATCGTGCCCTGAATTGCGAGGCTGTTGATGTGCCGGGTGAGTATGATCTGGTTTATATAGACACACCTTACATCTCCAGGCAAGGCACGCCTGTGGACTACCTGGCGTTCTATCACTTCCTGGAAGGCTTGACGATGTACGACGAGTGGGGCAAACACATAGACCTCAGATCAAAGCATCGTCGTTTGAAGCCACAGCCAGGTGAGTGGACGGATAAGAGACGAATTCGCGCGGCTTTTGACCGGTTGTTCCGCAGATATCGAGAGAGTATTCTGGTCGTCTCTTATCGCAGCGATGGCATACCTGCTGAGTCAGAGCTAGTGTCTTTGCTCAAGCGACACAAGCGCTACGTGCGTGTTGAGCATTTTGGCCCGTACAAATACGTCCTGTCTACCAACACCAAGTCTAAGGAAATCCTTTTAATCGGCACATAGCTATCCCGGGAGGCAGAGATGACGATGGATGATTTCAGAGAGAGACTATTGAGCCACTTTGACGAGTTTGGGCGCACCCTCGCCACAGATGCCGGGGATTGGGTCGTCAAAGGGTTCATAGATGTCTACCGGAACATCTACACCATTTCGGTGGATACGAAGGTCGTGTCCAAGATCATCAAGTTGATGCTCTTTCCGGTCATTTCTCAGTTTGCCGCTGAACACGATTACAAAATGGTGCTCAGTGAATATCAGAATCACTATCCAGACATCAGTTTCATGGCGCCAGACGGCACAAAGATCGCCTTCGACCTCAAGAGTACATATCGCAGGAACGCAAATACAGTGAGCGGTTTCACGCTTGGTGCATTCACGGGCTATTTCCGCCGTCGGCACTCCACCAAAAACATAACTTCCCCTACGAGCAGTACGCCGCGCACTTTGTCCTGGGCATCATCTACAGCCGCAGCGACGAGGCTGTTGATGAGCGCCATATCTATACTCTGGACGATCTCCAGGACCTTGTATCGGTGGTCAAGGACTTCACCCTTCTGCTTCAGGAGAAGTGGCGAATTGCCAATGACCGGCCAGGGAGTGGAAATACGAAGAACATCGGTTCGGTGAGAAATATCGAGGCACTCGTTGAGGGTAAGGGGCCGTTCGCCCAATACGGAGAAGAAGTGTTCGACGACTATTGGATGAACTACTTGACAGAGGACATGGCAAGAGCCATTGATTCGGCTGTCCCTTATCGAAACCTTGAAGAATATTGGGAGTGGCGTGATCGTCTCAGAAGGAAAAGATAGAATGCGCCGCTATGAGGAGTGAAATCACCGCGAGAAATGAATAAACTATCAATCGTCATTCTGGCTGCTGGCCAGAGCACGCGCATGAAATCAGAGCTACCAAAAGTGCTGCACCCTTTGGCAGGCAAACCTATGGTCCAATACTCTGTGGAGACGGCCACTCAACTCACCACGGAGAAGCCTGTGCTAGTGGTGGGCCACGGCGCGGATCAAGTGCGTCGGGCCGTGGGCGATCAGGTTATCTACGTGGAGCAGAGGGAGCAGTTGGGCACGGGCCACGCTCTCCTCCAGGCTAAGCCGCTGTTGGAAGGCCAGAGCGAGATGGTTTTGGTTTGGAACGCCGATATACCCTTTCTATCTATTGACACCTTGAGGCGATTGTCGGAACTTCAGGCAGAGAGCAAAAGCCCCATCGCCATGCTCACTGTAGAGACCCACGATCCTATGGGTTTTGGGCGTATCCTGCGCGACGAAGCCGGCCAGGTGGTTGGCATCGTGGAGGAGGCGGTGGCTACCGATGCTCAAAGGAAGATCCGCGAGCTCAACTGCGGTGTCTTTTGCTTCGACGGCGATTGGCTCTGGCCTCATCTGGCCCAACTCCCCCTCAGCCCCAAAGGCGAGTATTACCTGACCGACATAGTGGCTATGGCTGTGGCTGAGGGACAGGTGGTGGAAGCACTGAAGATCAGCGATGTCACTGAGGCCTTGGGGATCAACGATCGTTCGCATCTGGCCCAGGCCGAAGCGGCCATGCGGCAGCGCATAAACCAGAAGTGGATGCTGGAAGGGGTGACTTTGCTTGCCCCTGCCCTGACTTTCATAGATGCCACCGTCGAGATCGGACAGGACACGATCATCTATCCCAACACCTACCTTCAGGGCGCGACGACCGTTGGCCATCAGTGCCGTTTGGGCCCCAACACCATTGTCCGCAACTCCACCATCGGCAATGGATGCACCATCGAGGCATCGGTGATCGAAGGCGCTGTTCTGGAGGACGGCGCGGACGTCGGCCCCTTTTCCCACCTGCGCAAGGGGGCGCACCTGGCCCAGGGGGCGCACGTGGGCAACTTCGGTGAGGTCAAGAATTCGTACCTGGGCCCGGGCAGCAAGATGGGCCATTTCAGCTATCTGGGTGATGCCACGGTGGGCAAGGATGTTAACATCGGGGCGGGGACCATCACCTGCAACTACGATGGCCAGCGTAAACATCCCACCATAATCGAGGATGGCGCTTTCATCGGCAGTGACACTATGCTGGTGGCCCCCGTGCGGGTGGGAGCTGGGGCCAAGATTGGGGCCGGTTCGGTGGTGACTCACGACATCCCCCCAGGCAGCACGGCCTATGGCGTCCCGGCGCGGGTGAGAGGCAAAGTGGAGGAGGAGTAGAGGATAAACATGGGAGAGATGGAAGAGCGCGGCTTCCTCGCCCTCCTGGACAAGGTGCAGCGGGAGAGGAGCCTGGATTGCCACCAATACAAGGTTAACTTCCTGAAGCGCCGCCTCGCCGTCCGCCTGCGGGCGAGGGGGGCCGAGTCCCATCGAGAGTACATGCGGTTGCTGGACGATGAGGAATACGATAAGCTCTTCGAAACCCTGACCATCAACCTCTCCTATTTCTTTCGCGGCGGAACCTCCTTCGAGGCGCTGCGGGCTAAGGTTCTGAAGCCCCTGCTCCAGGAAAAGGCGAGGCGTGGGAATCGTTCCGTCCGCATCTGGAGCGCGGGCTGCGCCGGCGGAGAAGAGCCATACTCCATCGCCATTCTCTTCCACGAGCTTCTGGGCAAGGACCTCAAGAGGTGGCAGATTCGCATCCACGCCACTGACCTTGATGCGAGTGCACTCGAAAAGGCCCGGAGGGGCGTATACGGCGAGTTCAGCTTCCGCGGGGTCAACCCGAAGTACATTGCCCAGTACTTCACTCATCTCTCCCAGAGCGAGTACACCATCAGGCCCGAGGTCGCGGCTCTGGTCAAGTTCGAGCGGCGCGACCTGATCGCTGATCCTCCCCCGCACCGTCTGGATCTGATTCTGTGTCGCAACGTCCTGATCTATTTCTCCCGGGAGCAACAGAGAAGGCTACTGACAGCTTTTCACCGTACCCTGAACGATGGAGGCTACCTGATGGTCGGTATGACAGAGGTGCTGATGGGAGCCACTGCCCGGCTGTTCGATCCTCTTGACCTGAGGGAACGCATTTACATCAAGGCAGTGGTTTGATTGTCACCTCAGTTGGCATTCTTGGAAATCCTAGTTCTGACGTTTTCTGTGGTTTGAGCCTTTGGTGGTGATTTCGCCCATCTTGTGTCGCTCATTGTTTGAATTGTCCTGCTCAGTGGCGGAACGGCCCACAAGAACGCTTGTCTTGCCCTCCCTGTGGGGAGTGCGTACGTCAACCACAGAATCCATCAGAATCAGGAGAAATCAGATGTACAATTGGAGCAAACGAGCAAAAGGGCTAACCCTGCGGGTTTTTTGGTGGAACATCTGAAAACCTGGCATGAGTGGAGGAGGAGATGTGCGAGACGGCACAATGACCAAGATTGAGGAGATTGCTTCGGCAAAAAACGCCTCGCAATGACATAGCCACATTGTTTCTTAGTAGGCGCGCTGTTTGCGCGGCCTGTCCTGAGTTTGTCGAAGGGAAGCAATCCCCTGGCACGCTTGGAGATTGCTTCGCTGCCCGCCACGCTGCGCTCGCGGCTTTGGCTCGCAATGACAAATGGTAACATTGTCGAGATATGGAGGGAGGTACGAAATGTT
>CAZGKH010000349.1:0-4825 GCA_964525665.1 uncultured Anaerolineae bacterium
AGGCGGTGAGTGGAAGATTGCTGACAACGAAATTGTTGAGCGTGGCGCCGATGGGGAAGTCATTCGGGTGCGCTTCAATCCAACGCCAGCGGTTATGACCGCCCAAGCCATGGATGCGTTGGTCGGCCGATACGGGCAGGCAAAAGCCGACAACACGGAGCCCCTGGTGTTGGTGCCTCTGGTCGTCCTGGACTTTCTCTGTATTCACCCGTTCAGGGACGGCAACGGCCGAGTGGCGGGGCCGCTAGCTAGCAACGCGCGGACTCAGCAGGATGCGCCGGTCGCGCTCGCCTGTGCGTCCGGCCACCAGCCTATCCACTGCCCCCCCTCTGTCCCCCCCAACTTTGGGGGGGAGGTCAGACCCTACTCCCTCTCTGCCTAGCTCCATCTTTTCAGCCAACTCGTCGCTGGCGGTGACCAATATCTCGTTGGCCGTATCCAGCCCGACCAGGCCCAGGGCCAGGTCAACGCCTTGGGAAACGGGATACTCGCACATCTGGCAGGCCACGCGGAATTGATGATCCTCGTGTGGTGCGAGGCGGCCCCCTTTAGCTTGCGCCAGCAGATCCATGGACAAATTGCCATTGCTGCTTGCTGCCAGCTCAGCGTAGTCGTTCATCTCGTAGGTGCCCAGGCAATCCACGCCGATGAGGACCACGTTATCCAGGCTGGCCTGCTTCAGCTTGACCAATTCGACGAGGGCTCTGACCTCGCAGGAGCGCAACACCGCTCCCAGCCGGCCCACTGCTCCCGTCTCCGTCAGGTCCGACACCAGCTTAGCCGAGTTCACCGGCAACACCGGCGCAATGGGGTCAATCCCCTCCAGCCTGGCCGCATCGGTGATCAGGGTCTGGACAACGTTGTCGCCCGCTGGCGTGTGCCGAGGCGCCAGCAAGGCATCCACGATCCCCTTTTCCAGCAGCCCCCGCAAGAAAGCGGTTATCGTCTCCAGAGCGCTGCCCTTTACTTCGAGTCTATAACTGCTATTGATTTCCAAGTTCTATCCCCCTTGCCCCATCACAAGTGAGGCGTTTGTTACTCGCTATTCATCCGCGGAGGCTGGCACGGAGTAGAATCCATTCCTCCAAGATTTCTCGTAATTCCTCACGGCAAGCCTCAAGGGAATCCGCATTGGCATAAACGCCGTCCAATCCCGGAATCTCCCCGTAGAAAGTGCCATCATCCGGCAACATCTCATACCTTGCTCGACGCATGGCAACCTGAATGTAGTTTGTCAACATGATAGACCTCTCCTCATGATTTACATCCTTGGATAGTTCTTTCACGTTTCACGCTTCACGCATCACGCTGCTACGTCCCCCACAGTTCCCGCAACGGATTCGGCCCCTTCTCCTTGAGCGCACCCACCATCTCCTTCACCGTGTCGGCGAAGTACTGGCCCTCGCTGGCACTGATCCAGCGCAGCCGCACTCGATCGTCGTCGAAGCCCATCTGCTCCAGGATGCTCTTCAGGATGGCCACCCGCCGCCGGGCCTTGAAGTTGCCGCTCTGATAATGGCAGTCGCCGGGGTGACACCCGCCGATCAGCACTCCGTCGGCTCCTCCCAGCAGAGCTTTGAGGACGTAGGTCACATCCAACGCACCGGAACACATCAAGCGGATGACCCGGATATTGGGCGGGTACTGAATGCGCGAGGTGCCCGCCAGGTCCGCCCCCGCGTAGGTACACCAATTGCATAGAAAAGCGATGATACGTGGTTCGAAATCGTTGTTCATGAAACTCTTCCTCCTTCAAGACCTGACAGGTTTTGGAAACCTGTCAGGTCTGGTTCTACTCCATCAACGCATCTACAGCCATCAACATCTGCTTGGGGACAAAAGCCACCTGCGCCGTGGCCTTGTTGGGACAAACCATGGCGCAGACGCCGCAGCCCTTGCAGAGCACTTCTATCACTTTGGCCACGCGCTCGTCGTAGTCCAGATAGCGGGCCTCGTAGGGACAGGCCTCCACACACAGCCCACAGAAGCTGCACAGCCTGGCGTTCACCTGTACCATAGTATCTTTGCTCTCCAACTGGGGCAAGCTGAGCAACGCGGCAGCACGCACGGCCGCGCCCTTCGCCTGGCAGATGGTTTCATCTATCAAACGCGGCGAATGGGCCAGGCCACACAGGAAAACGCCCTCCTTGAGGAAGTCCAGGGGCCGCATCTTGGGGTGCGCCTCGTGGAAGAAGCCGTCCTCGTCCAAGGGCACACCCAACACCTCGCTCAGCGTCGCGTTGTCGTTAGGAGCTATCCCCGTGCTGAGCACCAGCAAATCGGCATCAAGGGCAATCTCCTGACCCAGGATGGGCTCGCGCAGGCTCACCCGCAGGCCGTCGCCCGCCGCCTCGACGCGGGGCTTGTCGGGCAGCTCGTAGCGGATGAAGACCACGCCCTTGTCCCGCGCCTCCCTGTAGTACAGCTCTTGAAAGCCGTAGGTCCTGATCTCGCGATAGAGGACGATCACCTTGGTCTCAGGATTCAGCTCCTTGAGCTTGAGGGCGTTTTTGATGGCGTGGGAGCAGCAGACCCGGCTGCAATAGGGGCGGTTTTCGTCGCGGGAGCCTACGCATTGGATCATCACTACCGATTGCGGATTGCGGATTGCGGATTGCGGATTTTTGGCATTGGATATTGGATATTGAATATTGGATATTTGTGCCTCTAGCTCTTTCTGAGTGAGAACTTTTTCGTGCTGGCCGTAGAGGTACTCGGTGGTGGTGGCGGGCTGAGCGCCGGTGGCGACGATGATGGCGCCGTGCTCCAATACTTCGTCGCTATCATCGGGCAAGGTGAGCGTGGTCAGGAAGTCGCCCTTGTTTCCTCGGAGCTCTCTTAACTCTGTGTTGAGATACAACTTGATCAACTCGTTTGCCCCCACCCGCTTTATGAGCGAGGCCAGCAACTCCTGGGGCTTCCCGCCCTCTAATGTGTAAAGCGCGGTCCGCAGATTGCCCCCCAGCGCATCGCCCTTCTCCACCAAATCCACCCCGAAGCCCATCTCCGCCAGCTCCAGGGCCGCGGTCAGGCCGGCCAAGCCCCCGCCGATGACCAGCCCTCTTTTGGATATTGGGGATTGGATATTGGAGATTGGGTATTGGAGGGTGGACTTGGTCACGGCCATCTCCACGACGACCTGAGCCTTGGCCGTAGCCTCCACTGGGAGATCTTGGTGTACCCAGGCGATGCCCTCGCGGATGTCGGCCCGCTCTAACAACTGCGGGTTCAAGCCTGCCTGGCGCATGAGGGCGGCGAACTCCGGCTGGTAGAGACGGCGCGAACAGCCAGCGATCACCACTCGATTGAGGCCCTGCTCCTCAACGGCCTCCCTGAGAGCGTCCAAATCCGTGCCACAGGCGTCCTCCACCACTTTGACCAGAGCCACATCGCGCAACTGCCCCACGTACTCCGCCACCGCCTCAACGTCCACCACCTCTGAAACCTGGCCGCGGCAGGTGCAGACAAATACCCCCACGCGGGGCTCCTCGTCGCTGACATCCCGCTCAGACAAAGGAGCAGGGGAGCAAGGGAGCAGGAGAGCAGGGGAGCTTCCTGCTTCTTGCCTCATGCTTCTTGCTACTTCTCCCACCACCCCCGCCGCCTCGGCCACCGTTTCGGGGATGTCTTTGGGCTCCCTGAAGGCTCCGCCCACAAACACACCGGACCGGGTAGTCTCGTGGGGCGCGAAGCGGTCGGTCAGGCAGAACCCAGACTCGTTCAACTCGACCCCCAGCTTGCTTGCCAGAGCTTTGAATCCCTCGGGCGGGGCCAGCCCCACGGAGAGGACAACCATCCCGAAATCTTCTTCCAGAAGCGTGCCATCCTCGGTCGCGAAGGCCACCCGCAGGTCGCGGGTCTTAGGCACTTCGTGGATCGAGGAGACCATGCAGCGGCGATAGGTCACCCCGGGCAGGGCCTCCACGCGGTTGAAATAGCGCTCGAAGCCCTTGCCGAAGGTGCGGATGTCCATGAAGAACACCGTGGCTTCCAAATCGGGAGCTATCTCCTTGGCCGCCGCCAGTTGCTTGGCGGTGTACATGCAGCACACCGACGAGCAATAAGGATAGCCGCTGGATTCATCTCGCGAGCCAACGCACTGAATGAAGGCCACGCGGCGGGGAGCGGCACCGTCGGAAGGCCGCACCAGGTGGGCCTGGGTGGAGCCAGCCAAGCTCACCATACGCTCGAACTCAATGCTGGTCAGCACGTTGTCGTAGTAACCGTAGCCGAACTCGCCCTTGAGCCGGGCGTCGAAGGCCTGATAGCCGGGGCTTAGAATGACCGCTCCAACCTCAATCTCAGAGCGCCGCTCGGCCATGTCCAAATCAATGGCCTGCGTAGGGCAGACCTCCACGCACTTGCCGCACCGCGTGCAGTAGTCCATGTCTATCACGTAGGCATCGGGCACGGCGCGGGTGGGTGGACGGTAGATGGCTTTTACCTGGTGCAACTGGCCTTCGTAATCGTCGGGCCGCTCCACAGGGCAGACCTCGGAGCAGAGGCCACAATTGTTGCACTTGTCAACATCAACGTAGCGCGGCCGGTGCAGAATGGAAGCCCTGAAATCGCCCGCTTCCCCCTTCAGCGATTCCACCTCGGCGTAGGGCAGGATCTGGATGTTGGGATTCATCCCGCACTCCAGGGTGGGGCAATAGGCAGGCTGATCGGGCAGCATGATGCAGATGCCGCACGAATCAGTGGGGAAAGTGCGGTCCAGCAGGTGCATCGAGCCGCCAATCCCCGGCGCGCTGTCCAGCAGACAGACCTTGTACCCCATCTGGGCCAGCAGTTGGGCCGAACCCATGCCGCTGATGCCCGCTCC
>CAZGKH010000350.1:0-4822 GCA_964525665.1 uncultured Anaerolineae bacterium
GTCGCGATAGCGCCAGTTGTCGGCCAGCATCCGCTCCCGGCCCTTCTGGCTGAGGAGGCCCATGGAGATGACGGGGGCATCAATCTGGTAGCGTTCCATGAACCACTCCCACATCTCCACCAGGGAGGCGGGGCAGACCACCAGGGGGCGGGCGCCGCGATAGAGGGCGTAGTGTTTGAGCAGGGTGGCGCCGATGTAGGTCTTGCCCAGGCCAACGACGTCGGCCACGAAGACGCCCTGATAGGTGTCCAGGATCTTGATGGCCTGGCGGACGGCCACTCGCTGGAAGTCGGCTAACTCAGGCATCTCGGCTTCCCAGAGGAGCTCAGCGTCGCGGCGGCCCTCCAGCCGATCCTTGACCAGGGTGTAGAGGGTCTTGAGGTAGACGTCGTGGGGGCTGACGGGGCGGGCGCCTCCCGGGGTGGGCACCTGGCTGGCAGCCCAGGAGCGGCGCAGCTCGTGGATCAAGCTCTCGTCGAACTCCTCGGCTTCGTCCCACAGCTCGTTGAACCAGCGGGAGAGCTCGGCGTGGTTGCCGTCGCCGAACACGCGGACATTGAGCTCGGTGTTGTGGGTGACGCCGCCCAGCGACAGATTGGAGCTGCCCACGATAGCCGCGCCGGTCTGGGCGCGGATGCGGGCCGGGTCGAAGTCGAAGAGGTAGGCTTTGGCGTGGAGGCGGCCGCGGGTGTAGACTCGCACCTGCACGATGCCCTGGGCGATGAGGTCAGCCAGCGAGAGCACCAGGGCCTGGGCGTCGTCGGTCTGGTCCATGAGCTCCAGGGTGGTCTGGATGGAGTCGGCGGTCTCGGCGCGGATGCGGGGAGCCTGGGCAGAGGCCATCCGTTGGCGGCGGACGGCACGCTGCAAGGTCGCCAGGTGGTGGTAGCCCTCGGCCAGTTGCTCGATGGTCTGGCGGTTGGTGACGTTGCCGATGAGCAGGCGCAGTTGATCCAGGCGGGGGATGTGCTCGGCGATGGCCTGGAAGCCGGACAGGAAGAAGTAACCCACGGCGAAATGAGCGCGGATGCTGTCGGCCAGGAAGCTGTTGATCTCAGGAGCTAGCTCCCGCGTGCGGTTGTCTATGATGTCGTGGGGCATTTGGTTTTCCCTTCAGAAGGAAATGTGCTATAATATTGATAGCTGTTTGATTGACGCCAACACCTGGGTCTCTGGTGTTCTATGGAAAGGAGCGGCGATATGACTAGAGCAGTTGCTGTAAAGGTTACCCCACAGGGAGTGCTTGTACCACGGCCTCTCATAACGGCCTGGGGCGACGTTCAAGAGGTCGAAATAGAACAGCACGCCGACGTCATTGTCATTAGACCCAAAGCCAATCACGCCCGCCAGTTACACGCTCAAATCGTGAGTGAGATGAAAGCGGCAAGCCTGATCGAAAACTTGTCGTGGGCACAACCTCCCGTGGTCTCATCCGAGGAACGCGCACGCCTGGCAAAAAAGTTGAGCCACGGCAAACCTCTCTCTGAAATCATCATCGAGGATCGGGAGGATCGCGCGTGAGTCGCTATTACCTGGACGCCAGCGCCCTCGTGAAACGCTACGTGGACGAGGTGGGCAGTGATTGGCTGCGCGCGACAATAGCCCCTGCCCAGCCTTCCCTGCTGTTCACCTCCCGCATGACGATTGTCGAGGTGATCAGTGCTTTTGCGCGCCGGGCCCGCGAGGGCTCTTTGTCTTCTGAGGAACTTGCCATCGTCCGTGACGCATTCCGAGGAGACTGCTTGAATGAGTATCAGATCATGCCTCCTACCATGACAGTCATTGATCTGGCTTGCGCCTTATTGGAGCAGCATCCGCTGCGCGCCTACGATGCGACTCACCTGGCGACGGCGCTTGGTGCGCAGCAATTTCTCGCCGCACAAGGTTACCCACCCCTCACCTTTCTCTCTGCCGACGACCGTCTGAACAACGTTGCCACCGCCAAGGGTTTGGAGGTGGACAACCCCAACCATCACCCCTGAACCACTGACCCCGCTGAAGCCTCTGAGACCGCTGAGACCCTTTCAGCATAATCACTTCCCTTGCCGCAGCGGATAGATAACGGATAAACGGATAACCTCTGCCCCCATCCGCTTATCTGCTCCCATCCGTTGCCTCGTCCGCCGAACCACTGACCCCACTGAAACCTCTGAAATCACTGAGGCTCCTTCCCTCTCCAGCGCAAGATTGACATCGTGTAGTGAATATAGTATACTATCCAAAGTAGTGTACTTCCTGATTGAGGAGGCCAAGATGGTCGAGATAGCTGAACTTACTTCACGACACACCCTGAAGCTGCCCGCAGAGGTCGCCGCCTGTTTTCGTCCTTCAGACCGCTTCGTCGTCTGGGTAGAAGGGGACACTTTGCACCTCAAGCGTGTCACGCCTCCGCCAGTGACGAGTATCGTGGCTCAGGCTCCAGAAGAGGAACCCTTGTCCCTGGAAGAGATCAACGAGATCGTCCACGAGGTTCGACATCAGCGACGAACGGGGTGAGCCGTGCGCATCGTGATTGACACCAACGTCTGGGTTTCCGGTTTGCTGTGGCGGGGGATGCCCTGGAAGTTGCTGGGCCTGGCCGAAGCGGGCGAAGTCGAGTTGTGCATAGCCCCTTCCATGCTCGTCGAACTGGCTGAAGTGCTGTCCTACGAACGGCTTCAACCTCGTCTGGAGCAACTGGGACTGACCCCGGAGGAACTGGTCGCTTACGCCCTGAGCCTGGCTTCTGTCTTTGAAGTGCCAGAGGGAGATCCCATCGTGGTAGCTGACCCTGACGATGACGTTTTCCTCCGTTGTGCCACCGCCGCCAGCGCCGCTTACGTTGTATCCGGTGACCATCATCTGCTGGACCTAGGCAGGTACGCAGGCATCCCCATCCTCACGATTCGTGACTTCTTCAGCAAAGAGTTCCCTGATCAGATTGATTAGCTCCTTCCACCACTCCCATCTCCTCCTCCGTCAACTCATACAACTCATACACCAACGCCTCAACCTCCGCCCGTCCCCTGAACCGCTGACCCCGCTGAAACCCCTGAGACCACTGAAGCCTTTTCAGTGTAATCACTCCTCTCGCCGCAGCGGATGGAAAACGGATAATCGGATAGCGCGCCCCCATCCGCTTATCTGCTCCCATCCGTTGCCTCCACCACCCCAACCTCCCCCTCCGTCAACCCATACAACTCATACACCAGCGCGTTCAACTCCCGCTCCCACCCCGCCACCTGCGGCCCCTGGCCCTCTGCGTCCAGCAGCTTGCGCACCAGCGACTCGATGGCGGCGCGTTGGGCGGGGGTGGCATCAGGGATGGGAACTTGCTGCATATACGTAGCGATGAAGCGCAAATAGTCACCACGGATGGTTGAGCTAATCTGGGTGTAGAAGAACTCTACTGCTGACGAGTTGAGAACGCCAAGCAAGTACAATTCATCAGTCGGCAGTATGTACATCGTGTTGCCACCGTAGGCGCCGGTTGCATCGTAGGCAAACTCTGGCTCGTTGGCGATGTCAGGATAGACGATCTTCGGCTTGTCAAACTCGGCATAGAAATCACAGGGCCGTAGTTCATACCATTCACATTGTCCGCGACTTGGTTCCCACCGCTTAGCCAGCTTCTCCCGAAACCTCGATAGGTATTCCAGTATTGCCTGGTATTCCTTGATCTTGATCCCTTGATACGTCCACAGCAAATACAATCCTGCCCAATCCACCCGCCAGCGATCAATGTCACGGCCTCGTATCCAGGGCTTGATGATCTCAGCGCTCCGGGGGTCTTCAGCGATGAGTTGATCCCGTGTGGCTTGGTCAATGACAAAAGCCTTGTTCAGTCCCGTTGTAACGCCCCGGTAAAACCGCCCGCCTACGTACTCCCCCAACGGCCTCCCGCTGCGTCGCAGTTTGTCCAGCAGGGCCAATACTTCAGGCCGCTCCAACGCCCACCCATCACGACGCAGGCTCCGCTGCGGCTGGGACCAGCCATCGCGCTGCACGGCGTCGGCCAGGTATTCCAACGTCGCCATGCTCCGCACGTTCAGCGCCTGCGCCGTCGCTTCGCCATCACCAGGACGACGATTGGCAGTTACCAGCACGCAGGGGTAAGTGGTGGCCTCGAAGATGGGCAGGTCGCCAAAGTCAATCACTGTCTTCAGCCGGGTGTTGTCCCGCAGGTAGGCCCGCAACCCCTGGCCATAGCCAGCGCGGAAGAACTTATTGGAGCTGATGAAGGTCAGCACACCCCTGGGCCGGGCCAGGGCCAACCCCTGGCGGTAGAAATAGACGTACAGATCAGCCACGCCCTGGTACACGTCGGGGAAGGCTGCTTTCAGCAGCGGCTTCTGGTCAGAGAATCGCTCCTGGCGGATGTACGGCGGATTGGCGATCACCACGTCAAACCCGCCCTTGTCCGCAAACACCTCGGCAAAGTCCAGCCGCCAGATGAAGGACAGGCCCAGTTGCGTTCGCAGGGCGTCCACGTCGCGGGCCTCGGTGGGCGCTTCGCCGCTCTGCATGGCCCGCACTTGCTCGTAAATGCTCTTTGCCTGTTCCATCGTAGCCTGGTAGCGAGCCAATTCGGCCTCAAATTCGGCCTTCAGCTTGCGATGCTCCTTGGACATGAACTCATCGCCCATCGAAGGCACAGTGGCCGACATCCTCTCCCTGACTTTGCCCAGTCTGGCCCCCACCAGCTTGACCGCCAACTCGCACAACATCTCCAGGATGCGCAGCTCGCGGCGCTGCTTCTCCCACAGGTTGGGCTCTTTGAAGTAGCCTCGCTTCTCGGTCTGGATGCGGTCAATCAGTTGGCGGGCCACGGCGTCGTCGGCCA